>JAAKFI010000022.1 GCA_011065125.1 Candidatus Anoxychlamydiales bacterium
ATCTAGATCTTTTTTAGAAATTATAAAGGTTACAATGATACTATTTTCATCTAAATATACAGTGCCACCTGCAGAAAATCTTCGAATAATTTCTATTTTATCTTCTTTGGCATTGACGTTTATTAATTCATCTTCTTTATTTGTAATTCCCATAACAATTGAAGAAGAAGAGCTTTTATTTATTAATACATAAGACTTATCATCTTCTTTTAGAAGCTTTTTTTCTAATATAAGTTGATCTTTAATATTTTTATTTTCGAAATATAATAATTTCATAAAGTTGAGATGCTTATAATATCTTCAATGAATACAGCTTCTTGTTTTATTCCAACATTTGTAGTTGTTTTAAAAATAAGAAGCGTAGCGTTTGCAGCACTTGTAATATCTACAATATTTGAAATAGTCTTATTATTATTTAAATAAAAAATAATTTTAGATGAAGTTGCATCTTTTTTTATTTCATTATAAGTTTGAATGATATCTTGAGTTCTCAATTTTGGATCTATTGTTAAAATAGCCCTTGTAGAATCAGAAGTAGATAAAGCAGAAGCTTTTATTTCAGAAGAAGCGATAACATTTTTTTTTATATTTGGAGTTGTCTGAGAAAACAAAGATCCTAAAAGCATTAAAAACAAAAAAAATATATTTTTCATTTTTTCCCTTTTTTTAATTTATTTTTTTAAAGCTACCATAAGAGCTGAAATATCTGCAAATGAAACGCCATTTATTCTAGATGCAAAAAAAAGATTAATAGGTCTTACTTTATTTAGTTTTTCTAAAGCTTCAAAGCTCAGTGATTTTAAAGTTTCATATGAAAAATCTTTAGGGATTAATATTTTATCTAAATAAGAGAGTTTTTCTATCTCTTTTTTCTCTCTTTTTATATATCCTTCAAATTTAATTTCTATTTCTATTTGTTTATTAATTTCATTATTATAATCTATTACATCTTCTGGATATAGTTGAATTAATTTTTCATATGTAATTTCTTGTCTACACATAATTTTGGAAAGTAATTGTCCAGTCCTTTCATAACTTTTTATAGTTTTTTTAAATTTTATAATTTCACTTTCAATTATATTTTTTTTATTCAAAAATCTAGCATATGTTTTTTCATCAATTAATTTTAATTTATGTCCATAATCTCTAAGTCTTAAATCAGCATTGTCTTGTCTAAGTAATAATCTATGCTCTGCTCTTGAAGTGAACATCCTATAAGGCTCTAAAATGTCTTTTGTGATTAAATCATCAATCATAACGCCAATGTAAGATTCTTTTCTTTTTAAAATGAATTCTTCTCTATTAAGTGCTTTATTAGCGGCATTGATTCCCGCAACTAATCCCTGCGCTGCAGCTTCTTCATAACCGGTAGTTCCATTTATTTGTCCTGCAAAAAATAAATTTTTTATTTTTTTAGTTTCCATTGTAGGATATATTTGATCGGGAGGGCAATAATCATATTCTATAGCATAAGCAGGTCTTAAAATTTCTGCATTTTCAAGACCATCCATACTTTTTATAACTTCAACTTGAGTTGAAAACGGAAGTGATGATGATAGACCACTTATATATATTTCGTTGGTATTCAAACCTTCAGGCTCTAAAAAAGCTTGATGCCTTTCTTTTTTTTCGAATCTAACTATTTTATCTTCTATAGAAGGACAGTATCTAGGGCCTACTCCTTGTATTTTTCCAGAATATAAAGCCGATTTTTCAAGATCTCTTAAAATAATTTCTTTTGTTTTTTTTGAGGTATGTGAAATATAGCAAGGTATCTGTTTATTATTATTCTCAATTTTTTCAAAAGAAAACTTTACGTTTTCTTCAGGCATTTGCGTTTCTATTAAAGAAAAATCTATACTTCTTTTATGAATTCTAGGAGGAGTTCCTGTTTTTAATCTTTTGAGTTTAAAGCCTAGTTCATTTAGAGATGTAGAAATACCTTTAGCTGGCAGATCTCCACCTCGACCACCCTCAAAATCAATAGTTCCGATATGCATTAACCCTTTCATAAAAGTGCCGGAGCATAAAACAATATTTTTAGATTCAAAAATAACACCTTCTAAAGCTTGAACTCCAACGACAATATCATTTTGGGTAAGAATTTTTTCAACTGTAAATTGTTTAATTTCTAGATTTTCTAAATTCTCCAAATAAGCTTTCATTTCAAGAAGATACATAGCTTTATCAATCTGAGCTCGAGGTGCCCTAACAGCAGGACCTTTAGATGAGTTTAACATCCTAAAATGAATGGCAGTTTTATCGGCAATTTTACCCATAATACCACCCAAAGCATCAATCTCCCTTACTATATGGCCTTTACCGATACCACCAATAGAGGGATTGCAAGATGCTTTAGCAATTGTATCTAGATTCATAGTTAAAAGAAGCGTTTTAGCGCCAGATTTTGCGGAAGCATTTGCAGCCTCGCACCCAGCGTGACCCGCTCCGATCACTATAACATCGAATTTTTTTGGATATTTCCACATAGAAAAATTAGAATGATTTTAAATTATTTCTTTTTATGGCGATCGCGTCTTCTTCTTTTTTTTCTCTTGTGCTTTGCGATCTTTGCTTTTCTTTTTTTCTTAACTGATGCCATTAATATTCTTTGGTTTATTGAAAGATTATAGAAATTTTACATAAGTTTTAATTTTTTATAAAGCTTTTTCAAGTAAAAAAATAATTAAATTTTTTTTTAATTTATTAAAAAATTAATTTTAAGTAAATTCAGCAAAAGCTTCTTCATTATCATCTATTTCATTTGAGCCAACAGGACTATAATTTTCAAATTTAGCAATTTCTTTTCTAAAAGTTAAATTAGCACTTCCAACAGAGCCATGTCTATTTTTTGCAACGATTAATTCAGCTTGTCCTGGCTTATCATATGGATCGTAATATTCACGTCTTAAAAGGAATAATACTTGGTCACTATCCTGCTCCAAACTTCCACTTTCTCTCAAGTCGCTCATCATAGGTCTATGACCTTGTCTCTCTTCAACTCTTCTAGAAAGCTGTGATAAACAAAGTATAGGAATATTCAATTCTCTTGCTAAATTTTTTAGAGACCTAGAAATTTCTGAAACCTCTACCTGTCTGCTATCATTTGATCTTGAATTTCCTGATCCTGACAAAAGTTGAAGATAATCTATTATTAAAAAGCCAATATTAAAAGCTTCTTTCATTCTTCTAGCCCTAGCTCTTAAGTCTGTAATTTTAAGTGATGGTTGATCATCTATTATCATAGTTTTAGTTTGCATATCATTTACACAAGTAACTATTTTTTGATATTCATTACCATCTAAAGATCCCGTTTTAATTTTTTCAGATTCTACTTCTGCTTGCGAGCAGATCATTCTATGAAGAAGTTGCTCTGTTGTCATCTCAAGCGAAAAGATCCCAATTGGGACATTATTTTTAAAACAAACATTTTCAGCAATATTTAATGCTAAAGCTGTTTTTCCCATAGCAGGTCTAGAAGCCAATATCATTAAATTAGAATTACCAAGACCATTTATCAGCTTATCCAAATCTAAAAAATGTGTTGGAATACCAGTTATTTTTATTGAATCTCCTCTTTTTTGATAGTCTTCTTGTCTTTCTTGTATTTCTTTTAAATAGGGGATTTTAGATTCAGCTTTTAAACCAGATAAAATATCTTTAATTAAAAGACCTTCATGTGAATTTATACTTTGTGAAATATTAAAAAATTCTTTTTGAGCTTCGTCTAATGTTTCAGACACATCCTTTGGCTCTTCTAAAACATTTTTTTCTATTGTATCTACTGCATATAGCATTTTTCTTAAAATAGCTTTGTCTTTAACTATTTTAATATATTCTTCAATGTAAGCGGAAGTTCCTGCATATTGAGCAAGGGTTGTAAGATAGCTAACACCTCCCACATCTTCTAAAAGATCTAATTTTTTTAGTTCTTGTGAAACGATATGTATGTCAGCTGGTCTATCTTTAGAATATGCTTCTTTTAGAACATTAAAAATCTTTTTGTGTTCAGAATAATAAAAATCATTTCCATCTAGTCCATCTGCTGCTGCATTTAAACTATTTATTGATGTTAACATACATCCTAAAACCATCATTTCAGATTCTTTAGAATTAGGAGCAGATTTTACTTGGATGCTTTTTTTTGCCATAATTTTTAATATTTGATTACTTCAAATATCAGCTTAACAAAAAAAAGTTATAATAAAAAGTTAGAATTTGAAAAGAATCTTTTTAATTAGACATTAGGGATTCTTTTTTCAGGATAAATATCTTTAACTAATTTTAAAAGAAATCTAAACATTTGTTGTTCATCTTGTGGAGGCATTCTCAAATCGGTTCTTTTTAATTGCAAACCTAAAAAATCTCTAAATTCTAAAACAAATTGCAGATAATTTTTAGTTTCTAGCGCTTCAATATGAGCTGGAATAGAATATTGTCTTATTTCAAAATCTTCATCTTCTTCAGTTAATTTTTGAAGTTCATTCTTTCGAGAAAAAAGTGCTTGTCTTGCTATTTTTTGTTCTAAAGTATCTAAAACATCTTTTATTTTTTCTCTTGTATAACCTTGAAGTTCTGTTAAAAGAAGCTTGTTATATAATTTTTGTAGTTGAAGCATTTTATTAGTAAATAATTTTATTTCTTCAAGAGTAGGATAATGTAAATTTTCTTTTTCATATTCTCTAGAAAAATTTATTTTTGCTATTTCTTCTTTAAGAATTGCACAAATTTGATCAACTTGATGAATCTTTTCTGTTCGATCTTCTGGAGATAATTTTATTAATTCTCCTAGTTCTGGTTTTAAATGAGATCTTTTTAATGCTGAAAGTGCTGCCTTTTTAATATCCTTTATAAAATCATCATCAACTCTTCTTTTTTCTCCTCTAGCAATTGCCGGAAGGGGTGGTAGCCCTTCTGTTAATAAAGACCTGCTTATAAAACTCATTTTTTTCTCCAATTAAAAGGATTAATAATTAAGATTATAAAATAATAACATAAAAGATAATTAAATTGAATTAGATAATTGGTGTAATTTTTTTTAAAGGTATTAAAAAAAGATCGGAAAGAGAGGGATTCGAACCCTCGATACCCGTTAGAGTATGCATCCTTAGCAGGGATGTGCTTTCGGCCACTCAGCCATCTTTCCTAAAACAATGGTAAAATAATACGATATTTTTTTTTTTGAAGCAAATTTAAAAAAAAGGTAAATAACTTATTCCAAATGAAAAGTCTGAGATAATTTTTTTCCATTTAAAGCATTGAAATAGGTTGTCATTAAGGATCCATCTGGATTTTGTACAACTATACTATAGATAGGAAGATATATCTCTGTTTTTTTTCTTATTGCAAAATCATTTCCAAAAGCATATTTTGCAATACTTTCTATTTGAGCAGGTCTATATCTTTTATTAATTCTAGAAGCATATTTGGCAGCTTTAGTAACAATAGAATGATCTACTTTAGTCTCTGGCATTACTTGGAGTTTAGGCTTTTCAAAATGAAGTCTATAATGATTCCCATTTTGAACGATTAAATTTTTTCTTCTACAACCTTCAATCCAAGAATCTAAAATATCATTATCTACATTTAAAATCCTACTCAAGTTTTCTCTATCCATTGAGCCGCCTCTAGTAGCTAGAGCATTTATTATTTTAAAGTTTTCCTTATCAGCATTGTAGGTTATGCAATCTTTAAAACCATGAGTCATTTCCCAAGAAGAGGTATTTATAACCATTTCTCCATCAACTAATGACCATAAAATTATACCTTCACCTGTTTTGTCATGAGTTCTATTATATTTGACTTCCATAAGTAAATATGGATGGAATTTTAAATCAGGCTCTAAAAAAGTATGGTTAGAATCTTTAAGTAAAGTTCTTTTATTATTTTCCATTATAGCTTCAGCGCTGTATCTAACTTCTAAAGTATTGAACTTTTTCTTAGAAACAAAATCTAAAGTAAAGGATCTTGTCTCAGGATAATTCATCCATACCCAAGATAGAATAAAAAATAAAAATATAGAAGATGTTATAATTGATATAAGTCGCATAGGCCTATTTTATCTATTTATCCCAACATCTTCATTGTATAAATTTTTATTATTCTTTCATAGATAAAAGAAACTCAGTATTATTATTTGTCTTTTTTAACCTACTTAAAAGCAATTTCATAGCATCTACCGGTGTTAAATCAGCAAGACCCTGTCTTAGTAAAAATATTTTTTCTAACTCGTCTGGATGATATAATAAATCTTCTTTTCTAGTACCACTTTTTAGTACATCAATTGCAGGAAATATTCTTCTATCAGCAAGTCTTCTATCTAAAACAAGCTCCATATTACCTGTTCCTTTAAACTCCTCGAAAATCACTTCATCCATTCTAGATCCAGTATCAATCAAAGCTGTTGCTAAAACAGTAAGAGATCCACCTTGCTCAATATTTCTAGCTGCACCAAAAAATCTTTTTGGTTTATGAAGTGCGTTAGCATCAATACCACCTGTTAATATTTTACCAGAGTGAGGTTGAACTGTATTATAAGCTCTTGCAAGTCTTGTTAAAGAATCTAATAAAATAACTACATCTTTACCGCTTTCTGCTAAACGTTTTGCTTTTTCAATTACCATATCAGCTATTTGTACGTGTCTTTCTGGTGGCTCATCAAATGTAGAAGATACAACTTCTCCTTTCACTCTTTGAATCATATCTGTTACTTCTTCAGGTCTTTCATCAATTAACAGTACAATTAAATAAACTTCAGGATTATTTGTTTCGATTGCGTTTGCAATATTTTGAAGTAAAATAGTTTTACCAGCTTTTGGAGGAGATACGATCATTCCTCTCTGCCCTTTTCCAATTGGCGCTGCTAAATCTAATACTCTTGTTGATAATCTTTCTTTAGTTGTTTCCATTATAATTCTTTTATTTGGATACAGAGGAGTTAAATTTTCAAATAAAACTCTTTCTTTCAAAATTTCAGGAAGCTTACCGTTAATTTTATCAACTTTTAAAAGAGCAAAATATTTTTCTTTTTCTTTAGGAGGTCTAATTGTTCCATATAAAGTATCTCCTTTTTTTAAACCAAATCTTCTAATTTGAGCTGGAGACACGTAGATATCTTCTGCAGAAGGGAGATAATTATAATTAGGAGATCTTAAAAATCCAAAACCATCAGGCAATACTTCTAAAACACCTTCTCCACAAAGTTCTTCATCGCCTTTATGGGAGATTAATTTTACAACTTCAAAAACAATTTGAGATTTAGTTAAAGAGCCGATGTTTGTAATCCCAATAGCTTTTGCATATGCTTGAAGTTCTGCTATTTCCATTCTTTGTAAGTTTGCAATTTTTATCACTCTAGGAGGTGCTTTTGGCTTTGGTGGTTCTTTTAAGTCTTTTATACTTTTTTTTACTGTTTTTTCTTCTTTTACTGTACTTTTTTCATCCATGTTTTTCTCTTGGTTTTATGTTTATAATGTAGTTATAAATTTATAAACTTTATTTTCTAAAGATTTAATAGTTGAATTGTTTTCAATAATATAAGTTGCTTTTTTTTCTTTTTGATTCAGTGACATTTGAAGATTTTTTCTAATTTCAAAGTCACTTTCTTTATATCTTTCTTTAGCAATTTTTTCTTTTGCAGAAATTACAAGAATTATATCAAAAAAATTTTCTTTTTGCATTTCATATATTAAAGGCATTTCAACAACAAATAGTTTATATTTTTTATCTCTACTTATCTTTTCATATGTCTTTTCAATATAATCTAAAACTTTAGGATGTATTAAATTTTCTAAAGATTTTAATTTTTCAGGACATATAAAGACTTTTTTAGCAATTTTTTTTCTATTTAACTCATTTTGTTCAATAACCTCTTCTCCTAAAAGATCTGTAATGTTTTTTTTTAAAATTTGATCTTCTTTTAGAAGCTTATGGACTATTTTATCAGCGCTTAGAGTATATGAATCAAACTTTTCAAAAACTTTTAAAGCGCTAGATTTTCCAGTGGCGATAGAACCTGTTATTGCAATTTTTATTAAATTTAACATTCTGCCCAATTTTTTCCAACTTCTATATCAACTTTTAATGGAACTTTTAGAGTATATGCATTTTCCATTTTATCTTTAATAATTTTTTTAAAAATATCTATTTCACTATCTGGAACTTCAAATAAGAGTTCATCATGTATTTGAAGAATCATATAGCCTTGTAAATTATTTTTTTTAATTTCCTTATCTACTTCAATCATAGCTATTTTTATTAAGTCAGCAGCTGTTCCTTGAAGAGGAGTATTAATAGATAATCTTTCAGCTGCTTTTTTTATAATCGGATTTTTATTAAATATTTCATTAATTGGTCTTTGTCTTCCAATTAAAGTATAAGCAATGGGATGTTTTTGAATATTTTCTTTAGTATGATTTAAAAAATCATTTACTTTTTCATATCTTTCAAAATATTTTTTTATAAATTCTTTTGCTTCGCCTATACTAATTCCAATTTGTTCTGATAGACCATATGGACCTTGTCCATATAGAATACCGAAATTAACAGCTTTTGCTAAATATCTCATAGAACTTGTTACTTCATCTAAAGGGACATTATAAACTAAAGAAGCAGTATATTTATGAATATCTTCATCATTATTAAAAGCATTTAATAAATTAGGATCGGAACTGAAATGAGCAAGAAGCCTAAGCTCTATTTGAGAATAATCTGAGGAAATATAACTCCAATTTTCCATTTGAGGTTTAAATCCTTCTCTAATTTTTTTCCCTTCTGTAGTTCTAATGGGTATATTTTGTAAATTCGGATCTAGAGAAGATAGTCTTCCTGTCGCAACAGTGGATTGATTAAAAGTAGTATGAACTCTATTTGTATTTGGATTTATTAGTTTAGGAATAGCATCAACATAAGTTGAGAGTAATTTATTAAATTCTCTATATTTTATTATGTGATTGATAATAGGGGATTGACCTTTTAATTTTTCAAGCACATCAGCTGCTGTTGAAAAAACTTTTTTTCCTTTTGGGGGAGTAAGCGCTAAATCAACATATAAAATTTCTGATAACTGTTTTGGGGAGTTGATATTAAATTGCTTACCAGCTTCAGAAAATATTTCTCCCTCTAAATACCTTAAAGTTGTATTTAGAACAGTTGACATATCTTTTAATTTTTCTTTATCTATATAAATTCCGTATCTTTCCATTGAGGCTAATACATATATTAAAGGGATTTCTAAATCATATAAAATACGATCTAATTTTTTTTCTTTTAATTCTTTTTCTAATATATTTTTAAGCCTAAAGGTATAATCAACATCTTCGCAGCAATATGCACATACTTTTTCAATCTCTACTTCTTGCATTGTAATTTGTTTTTTACCAGAGCCTATTAAATCTTTAATATTTATTTTCTTTTTTTCAAATCTCTCCAAACAAACCATATCTAAGCTATGTTTTCTATTTTGAGGATTTAACAGATAAGAGGCTAATATGGTATCGAAACCTATTTTTTTTATCTTAATATTGTAATTCAAAAAAATGTGATAATCATACTTAATATTATGACCTATAAAAGATATATTTTCATTTTCTAAAATAGGTTTTATTTTTTCTAGGATATAACTTTTTTCAATGTTTCCATTTAATGGAACGTAGAATGCTTCACCTTCTTTAATACAAAAACCAATACCAACTAATTTTGATTGTAAGACTCTTAAATTTGTAGTTTCAGTATCTATAGAAATCTCTTTTGAAGTAGAAAGTAATTTAACAAGATCATTAAATTCATTTATTGAATTAATAAGTTTATATTCAGTTTTTATATTATTTTCATCTTTTTTTTTATTTATCTCTGGATCAATATCTTTTAAAAGAGTTGTAAAGTTAAGTTCTTTGTAAAAATTTATTAATTTTTCTCTGTCTTCTGTTTTGATTTCATAAAACTTATGATTTTTTGGGGTATCTACATTGTAATTTAAAGTTGCAAGCTCTTTGCTTAAAAGTGCTATTTCTCTTTCGTTTATTATTTTTTCTTTTCTTCTTTCATTTTTTATTTTGTCTGGATTCTGTAAAACATAATCTAAAGTTCCAAATTCATTTAATAGATCACTTGCTGTTTTAGGACCAAAACCCGGTATGCCTGGAATGTTATCAGCGCTATCTCCTACCATTGCTAAATAATCTAAAATTTGTTTTGGTTTCACTTTAAATTTTTCAACTACTTTTTTTTCATCTATTACTAAATTTTCTTTATGAACATTCAAAGCAAAAGTATGATCATCAATCAGTTGATATAGATCTTTATCTGAAGTTAAAAGATAAACCTCAAAGTCTTCTTTTCTAGCCCAAGATGCAATACTTGCCATAGAATCATCTGCTTCTACATCATTAATGCAAAGAGTTGGAATGCCACTACATTCTAAAAACTCTTTTGCTAAATCAAATTGTGGATATAAATCATCAGGGGCTCTTTTTCTATGAATCTTATATTTTTCATAAATAGCTTTTCTAGATTTTGTAGAATTTTCTCCATCAAAAACAGCAACTAAATACTTTGGATTAAAGTCTTTTACAAATTTTTTAATAGTTCTAATAAAACCGTAAACAGCGCTAGTAGATATGCCTTTTTTAGAGGTCATTGGACCTATTGCATAGTAGGATCTGTAAAGATAATTTATTGCATCTATTATATAAATTTTATCCATAATTTAATTTTTAATTAATGTGATTAAATACTCTTTTAAAAAACTTTTAAATGAAACTTTACTGCTTTGAAGCATTGGGTGAAGCCATGCTTTTTTAGATTTTAGAGTAACCACTTGATATGGCTTTTGAGTGTCAATATTAGCTTCCTTCAATAAATCTTCTAAAGCTTCATTATAAGAAGATACTTTGTCAATGTATTGAATTTTCAAAGCTTCTTTTGTGTTAAAAACTTTAGCGCCATAATCATTTATTAGTTTTTCTTTATCTATTTTTCTACTACTCGCAACAATATTTAAAAATGTATCATATGTATAATTAGTTATACTTTGAAGATACTTTCCTTCATCTTCTGTCCAAGTATCAAATGGATTTAAGGTTAATTTATTTTCACCATCTGAAATTGTTTTACTATTAACTCCAACCTTATCCATTAACTTTTTAAAATTAAAAAATGGACCAAAGAAAACTCCAACAGATCCTGTCATACCAAGTGGAGTTGAATATATTTTATCACTTGAGCATGCTATATAATATCCACCAGATGCACATACCCCCTCAATATAGGTATAGATAGGAACATTAAATTTTTCTTTATAACTAATAAGATTTCTATAAATAATGTCGGAAACAATCGCATGCCCACCACCAGAATTTACATTTAATAAAATAGCTTTTACTCTATTATGTTTTAATCTGCCCTTTCTAGATTCAATTAATTGATAATAAATATCTTCTGAGGTTACTTGCTGTTTTCCAATCTCGCCTTTAATATCTACTCTTAATACACAAGGGGTGCTCATTGGAAGAATCTTTGTATTACCTTCCAAATCAGGTAAGATTTCTAGTTTATTTTTTAAGTTAAAATGATTTTCAGGAGTAGAAAAAATTAAAGAAATTATGATTATAGGAATAACAGCTACAGCTACAGCAATTATTGCAAAGAATGTATTAAAAAAAACTCTAATTGACGATATAAAAATTGACTCTCTTGAAATCTCCATTTTGTCTCCTGTTTTTCTTATCTACAATAGCTGCAACTTTACTTTTAAGTAAACTTGAAAGTATTATGAGATAAAAAGGTATGTTTTGATGGATTATGTAAGTTTTATAAAAGATCATTTTTGGATTTTAAAAATTGTTATTGGAATTATTTTATTATTTATAATGAATCTAATTTTAGCATTTAGCATAAAATTAATCAAAAAAAAATCTAAACTTGAAGATCCATCATTATTTAAAAGGAAATTAAATATCTTTACCAAGCCCATAAAATATTTTATTTATGTGATAGTTTTAAGTTATATTTTAAATATTTTATTTTTAGAATTTAATTTTTCGAAACTCTTAGAGCATACAATAACTGTTAGAAACATAGTAATTACTGTAATTTTTACCTGGATAGTTTTTAGATATAAAAAGTATTTAGAAAAAAAAGCTTTAATAAAACTCCAAAAAAAAATAGATGCGCCATCTATTGAATTTGTATCAAAAGTAGCATCTGTTTTAATAACATTTATTTCTCTTTTAATTATTTTAGAATTGATTGGTTTAAATATTATACCATTAATTGCTTTTGGAGGTATTGGAGCTGCAGCTATAGGTTTTGCAGCTAAAGATATGATAGCAAACTTTTTTGGTGGGCTGATGATCTATATAAATAGACCATTTATAAAAAATGAAATGATAGAAATTCCAAAAGAAAATATTAGAGGTACTATTGAACAAATTGGTTGGTATAGCACATTAATTAGAGAAATTAATAAAGAAGCAATTTATATTCCAAACTCTACCTTTTCCACTATGACTATTAAAAATAGATCTAGAAGGACACATAGAAGAATAGAAATAGACATTCCACTTAAACATACAGATTTTTTAAAAATAGAAAAAATGGTTTTAACAATTAGAGAATTTTTAAAAAATCACAAAGATATTGATCATGATTTAATATCAAATGTTTTTATAAATAAGATAGAGGGTTATTTTTTAAATTTATCAATTAAAACTTATACTATACTCAAAGCATATAATGATTATATGCAGTTAAAACAAGATCTGATATTTGAGATAGAAAAAATGTTTCAAGAACATTCATTAGAAATTGCATATCCAATTTCATATATAAACATAAAAAATAATTAGGTTTTTTCTACAGAATCATAAAGTAAGTTTTTAAAAAGTTCTATTAATGCAAGAACTGAAAGAGCAATAAAAGAAAAATATAAAAAGTTTGAAAAAACAAAGTTAGATATTAATCCAATCAAAACTAAAAATTGCATAGCAGTTGTTATTTTGCCCCATCTTATGGCTTTAACAGTATAAGTTGCCCATTTTTTTGTAATAAATAAATAAGCTGCAAAAATAATAAGCGCAAAATCTCTTGAAACTATTGCAAGAGCTTGCCAAAGAACGATTTTATGTTCAAAAAAAAGTGTACAAAGAGCAAAATAAACAAAAAATTTATCCATAGCAGGATCTAAAAAAGCACCGAATTTTGATACAGATTTATATTTTCTAGCGAAATATCCATCTATACTATCTGAAATCATAGCAAGTATTATTGCACCAAACCTAATATATGGGTTATTTAACAAAAATAAAAAAGCTAAAGGGACTCTAATTACAGATAGGCCATTAGATAATGTTAACATTTCGACTTCTTTTTTTTATTTTTATAATAACAAAAAATTATAATTAACGTCACAATAAAGCAGACAAATATAATCAAATTAGCCTTTTTTAGTGTGCTAAAAATAGTATCATAGTTTTTTGATGCGCTAAATGCAATATAAAATAACACAAAATTAGAAAGCAAGCAGGCAATTCCATCGCATATGATAAATTTTATAAAGTTCATTTTAGACATACCAGCTGTTAAAAAAAGGCAGTTTCTAACTCCAAAAGGAATAAACCTACCTATTAAAAGGGTATATACTCCATATTTTTTATAAAAAAGCTTGATTTTAGATAAGGTTTTTTTGGGGACAGTTTTTTTAAACCACTTATAATTCCAGAGCCTAATTCCAATTAACCTACCAATCCAATAGACCATCCAATCTGATATATATGCACCTAAAAAAACAGAAAAAAATAAAATATAAGTATTTTTAGGAATGATTGTAGATGCGATAACAGCACTTAATATAATCATAAGATCTTCACTAATAGGTATATTCAAGCCTGCTAATATTAAAGACCCAAAAATAATATAATGAGCAATGTGTGCATTTTCAAAAATAAAATTAATGATTGCATTCATGAATCAGATGGGTGTTAATTATAATCTTTATATAATTCAATTAATAATAAATTAATATTAAATATTATTTTTTAATTTTATCTTTTCTATTAATTTTAGCAAAAGGATAAAAATTGTTTAATTCTTTAGTATCAGTATTTTGAGATTGAATTTTATCCTCAATTATTTGTTTGTTATCATTTAGAGATAATTTACTAAATTGTTTTCCAAGAGACATTACAGCTATGAGCCAAATAACCATTGAAACTAAAAATATTATTGCAATATAAGGGGCTGATGCTGATAGAGTCGAACATACAATTAAAAGGAAAGATGTTAATAGAGAGCCAAAAGATTTACCGAATCTAGAGCCAACGCCGTCAATTGCTGCTTTTCCTTTTAATTTACTTTCTTGATTAAGAGGAATGAAAGCAATTTCTTTAGTAGCATCAAATACTGTATATTTGCATGCTCTACTTAAAGTGTTTTGCATAGATCCAAAAAACACACTTAGCATTAGCGGAGTAGACCCTAAAAAAGTAGCAAGACCTGCTAATTTAGTATCTTTAAATAAATAAAAAGAAAAAAACAATATTCCCGATCCTAAAACAACAATAGGAGTAATAATTGCACTCAATGACCATTTAAATCTTCTAATAAAATTGCCTGCTATAAACAGTGCAATTAAAGTAGCTAAAACACCTATCCATGTCATTACATTTCCTAAATAAGCACTAAACTCAGATGGATTTGGATAAAGTTCTTTAATTTGATTTTTCCAAACAACTTCTATGATATGAGTTGTTAAATTATAAGCTAAAACAATTATAGCTATACATATTAAATATTTAGATTTAGCAAGATACATAAAACTTTTCTTTAAAGAAATATGTTCTTTTTTAGGTTTTTTCAGAGCAACACTTTCTTCAAAAGTTTCTAAATTATTATTATTTTTTGACAAATATCTAAGCAAAAATAAAATTCCAAAACCACTAATAATAATAGTTAAATTCATAAATAAAACAGATTGTTCCCAAGAGGTTTTGCCATAAGAAATAAAATTAAAAAATTTATTACTAGATAAATAAACAGCTGCTTGACCAGAGATAATTCCTGCAACATTTGCTCCGACTCCAAATAAAGAATAGAATCTTTTAGCTTCAGAGATTGTTGTGATATCATTTGCCATACCAAAAAATAAAACGGTTAAAATAGCTGTTCCCCAAAGTTCAGCCATTACATAAAAAGTAGTTAGCGTCCAATTTCCAAACACTGATACTAAGCCACTAAACCCTTGTGGCAGAAAAGCTTTTGCTTTGCTTGCAAAAATAATTGGATGTAAAATATCTCTATTGGGATACAGAAGAAAAGTAAAGACAGTAAAATATGAAAGAAAAATTAATATCATTATATTAAATACTTTTTCTTTTGAATATTTACTTGATAATTTTGTAAATACAAAGGTCATAAAAATAGCCATTGGTAAAATTGCCCATACCTTTATAAAAGGGATAGCTTCAGCTCCAGCTGATGGATCTGTTACAACTAATGTATCTTTTGCTGCTCTTAAAATGTTATAATTAAAGGCCATCAAGAAAAACATAGCGAACATAGGAAAAAATTTTTTAAACTCACTTCTATGTACGGGCCATAAAAATGAACGAACTTTACCAAATTTTAGATCAGTGGACATATATTATTACTTTTTATGTTATTAATTATTTTTTTACACAAGTCTTTATATTTGAAATACTGGGAAAATAAATTTTTGGCTCTTACCAATGGTAAGAAAAATTTTGTTTTTGACACTGTTTTTGTTTAGTTTTTTAAACAAGTTTTATGAGATTATTATATCTAAATTTACTATATTTTGAAAAGAACTCTTATTCAAAAAAAATATTATATTTTTTGAGGTTTCTTTTGTTTTAAAAATATTTTTTATATTAAGTGCATTTTTATAATGAAATTTTATTTTAATTATTATAAATACTTACAAAAAAAATATTTATTTATCACTTAATACTTCAATTCCAGGTAAAGTTCCAAATTCAATATATTCTAAAGAAGCGCCACCACCAGTTGAAATATGAGAAAATTCATCTTCCAAATTTAAATTATTAATAGCAGCAACAGAATCTCCACCACCAATTATTGTAATTGCATCCATTTTAGATATGGCTAAAGCTATTTTATTTGTTCCATTTGCAAACTTTTCAATTTCAAAAACTCCAAGTGGTCCATTCCATAAAATTGTTTTTGCTTTTTTTAGAAGTTCTATCCATTCATTTATAGTTTTTTCACCAATATCAACACCTTCAAAATTTTCATCAAAGTTTTGGGAAGAATTAATAGTTTTGATATTTGCTTTATCACTCATATCATCTGCAATAACTATATCTTTAGCTAAATGCAAAGCCACATTTTTATTTTTACATTTTTCCATAATTTTATTAGCAGAGTCTATTTGATCTAATTCAACTATTGAATTTGCTATATCTACACCTTTTGCTTTTAAAAAGGTATATGACATGCCTCCTCCAATAAACAAAGCATCTACTTTATTTATTAAATTTAATAAAACATTAATTTTTGAGGAAATTTTAGAACCACCAATAATTGCATAAAAAGGTCTTTTGGGATTTCTAATAGCATTTCCTAAAAAGTTAATTTCTTTTTCAAGTAAAAAACCAGCAACTGCCTTATCTTTAAAATACTTAGCAATTTCATAAGTAGAAGAATGTTTCCTATGAGAAGTTCCAAATGCATCATTTACATAAATATCTGCTAAACTAGCTAAGCTTTTAGCAAAACCTTCATCTTTTCCAGGCTTTTCTTCAGCTTCATGAAATCTCAAATTTTCAAGTAGTAAAATTTCACCTTCTTTTAAATTTTTAGCTAATTTTTCAACTTCTTTTCCAATTGAATCTTTTACAAAGATTACTTTTTTATTGAGTAATTTTTCTAATCTATCAGCTACTATTTTTAATGAGAGTTGATCTTCTCTTTTACCTTTTGGTCTTCCCATATGTGACATTAAAATTAAGGATGCTTCATTATTTAATATATATTTAATGGAAGGAAGAGTTTTTTTAATTCTAGTATCGTCAGATATTTTCCCATTTTTTAATGGCACATTAAAATCTACTCTCATTAAAACTTTTTTATTTTTCAAATCTAAATCTTTCAAGGTAAGTTTTTGCATGTATTTAGTCCTTTTTTTAGATTTTTACTTTTAATTTTTTTAAGGTAAAGAATTTTTATTCAAAAAATAAAATTTTTTTAAGCCTTTACTTGTATGTATATAAATGCTTTTAAGGGTTACTTTGATTTGATTTTTAAAATTCGAAGAAGGTGATCAAGATACCAAAGGTGATATAGGTGAAGAAATCATTGATTCTATGAAAAAAAAATCTATAAATTCTGACAAATTATCAAAAAAAAAAGATTTCCTCAAATTTTTTTGATGAAGAATTTGAAATTGGAAAAATTAGTGATCCTGGATTATCTTCTTGTTTTAGAATGAATCAAGAAAGTTTAAAGAAATATAGCCAAAAATCTATATTAGTTTCTGCTATAAGACTAGAGGATTGGCTTTTTGAGAATCAAAATAGAGGGGGTGGATTTAGTTTGTATAGGTGCAAAAGAGGCTAATTTAAAAATATTAAAAGGGATGGGAGGGAATTTAAAAAAAACGAAATATATTATAACTAAAAGCGAAGTTATTTCTACATATGAAGAGGAACCATTACTTCCAGAAGTTATTATTTTTTTTAAGTGACATGGGATTTGAAATTATTCCTATTTATATGGAATGTGATTATCTGTTTATAAACAAGTTTTTAGTTAAATAAATATTTTTTAATGATTAATTGTTTTTGGATAGGAATGTTGAGATAAAAAAAATATCGCTTTAAAGATCATAAAAAGGATTAGCTGCTTGTCCAAAATTTATTCTTTTCTGTCTATTTTTAAGTTCTGTTTTTATTGAAAAAATCAGATCTTGATCAAAGTCTTTTCTAACTGCCCATCTTAAATAATCTTCTGGTATTTCAGAAAAAGGTCTTCCTTTGTGTTTGCCAAGAGGCATTGCTTTTATTAAAATAGGTTGTCTAAGTCTATTTAATAATTGAGAGGTTGTTTTAAATTTGTTAGTGAGTCTTTTAAAAACTTCAATGTTTACAATAACATCATTCATAGCTCTATGAGCTCCTTCAAAAGCTATATTGAAATGCTTTCTAAGGGCCTCTAGGGAATTTACAGGGCTCTCTCCATATAGCCTTGCAAGTCTAAGTGTATCTATATGAGTATTTGAGATTATAGAGCATGGAACAGATGATCTTTTAGCTTCGGAATCTATTAATGAAATATCATAGCCAATACCGTGTCCTACTATAAAGTTTCCTTTTATGAAATTTAAAATATCAGGCAGAACATCTTCAATAAAAGGTTTGCCTTTTACCATATCATCGGAGATGTTATGAATATCTTGGGAGATTTTAGGGATATCTCTTTTAGGGTCTATTAAAGTTTCAAACTTATCTAAAATTTCACTAAATGTAAATTTCACCATTGCTATTTCAATGATTTTATCAGATTTTGTATCAAGGCCAGTTGCTTCTATATCTAAACAAATAAAAGTCTCTTTTTCAAGAATTGTCATAAGCTAATTTTTCATTTAAGTAATTTAGGAAGTATATAATATAAATTTTTATAAGTTAAACGATTAAATGTTCTTTTCAATTGAAATCTCTCTTTTTTTATCGGAAATATGATTAATAGTTATATTATATCTTTTTTTAGGAAGGATATCTTCTATAATATCAGCCCATTCTATTAGACAAATCCCATCCATAGAAAAATACTCATCAAATCCCATATCTAAAAAATTATTAGAATTTTTTAATCTATATACATCGAAATGAAAAATATTAATTTTAGTATCGTAGATATTTAAATAAGTAAAAGTTGGGCTATTTACTTCAGATGAAGTGTAATTTAATCCTTCAAGAAGTCCTTTTATAAAAGTTGTCTTACCTGCTCCTAAATTTCCAAAAAAAGATACTACATCATTTATTTTTAAATTTTTAGCAAAGTCTTTTGCAATATTGTAAGTATCTTCAACGCTAGAAGAAATTTCTTTTAAGAGAGCCATTTTTTTAAGTGTTTTTCAAATTCTTTATGTTCTGATAGCAGTTCTACAAATTCTTGAATTTTCTCTTCTGTTAGTTCATCTTGGATAAATGTTAAAAGATCATCATGAATTTTAAATTTGTTTTGAGATTGAACTTCGTATAAAGAGATTTTTTTTATATAATTTTTCTTAAAATCTTCAATTATTGCTTTTTTTGAATTGAATAATTTGCCATTGATTACAGAAGAAAATACTGTTTTAGTAATAGGCTCTTTTCTTACTTTAATATATTTTTTTATAATTTCAGGATCGTCTGATATAAAAAATCTTTTAGCTTTTAGACCACCCACTCTTTCTGTATTTTCTTTACATCTTGATACCCAGTCATATATAGCATCTTGAGGATTTGGATGAGTATTGTCTCCAAATGCTTTCCCTGTAAAAGGACATATATATATTTTTTTAGTATCTTCATTTACGCTTTCTTTACCAAATTGAATTTTGATTTCAGTTTCTCTATATAACTGCTTTTCTTTTTCTAAATGTTTAATTAAATCTTCTAAAGATTTGTATATCATTTTTTCTTTAGGAAACATTACAGGATTTATTTTAAATTTATTTTCTACATAAAATAGATATAAAGCTATCAAGTCAATTTTTTTATTGGTCTTAATAAATTTTAGTAAATCATTTTTTAATTTTTCATTTATTTGAATAGATGTCATCGTATCCTCTTACAAGAATTTTTTTAATATATTTAAAACTAATGATTTTTAGGTATTTAATTTATACTTAAGTGTATATTTTATCAACACAAATTACTTTTTTAAAATATGTTAAATTTACTTGAACAAAATGTCATTGCAATAGATCTAATATTTGTGATATCCTTTAATAGGCAAAGCATAAACCTGTCTACATAAGTTAGATAAATATAAAAATTTAATTTACAAGGGTGAAAATATGAGCATAACTTTAGAAAACAAAAAAGTTAAATCATCTAAAAAAATAATCAAAAATAAAAATAAAGATTTAGTTTTTACAAATCTAAACATAGATGGATATGAAAAAGTTTACAAAATAGAAAACAAAAAAACTAAATTACTTGCAATTATTGCAATTCATGATACAACGCTAGGACCCGCACTTGGTGGTACTAGAATATTAAAATATGATACTTTTGATGAAGCATTAACGGATGCACTTAGATTATCTGAAAGTATGACATATAAAGCAGCTGTTGCAGAAGTAGGCTTTGGCGGTGGAAAAAGCGTAATTATTTTAAATGATGAAAAAGATAAGACTGAAAAACTTTTAGAATCTTTTGGAGAAGCAGTTGATGCTTTAGATGGCAGATATATATGCGCTGAAGATATGGGATGCACTACAAAAGACGTTGCTATTATTAGAAAAAAAACAAAACATGTAGTGGGGTTGGTTCATGACAAAAGTTCGGGTGATCCTGGAAGATATACAGCATATGGTGTTTTAAGAGGGATTGAAGCTAGCGCTAAATATCTTTTTAATGATGTATCTTTAAAAAATGTAAAAATTGCAATTCAAGGACTTGGAAATGTTGGAAAAAATCTAATAGATTTTCTTTTTTTCAAAGGAGCTGATTTAATAATTAGTGATATGGATGAAAAAAAATTAAAAGAATTTTCTTTAAAATATGGCACAGAAGTTGTATCAAAAGAAGATATTTTAAAAGTAAAATGTGATATTTTAGTTCCATGTGCAAGAGGCGGAATTATAAATAAAGAAACAATTAAAGAATTAAACTGCAGCGCTATTTGTGGAGCTGCTAATAATCAACTTTTAGATAAGGATGATGCAAGTTTATTAAAAGAAAAAAATATTTTATATGCCCCCGATTTTGTGGTGAATGCAGGTGGTCTTTTAAATGTATCTATAGAACTTTTAAAAGATGGGTACAATCCAATTATATCAAGAAATAAAATAGAAAAAATCTTTGATGAAATATATAAAATTTATGAAATTTCAAAAGAAAATAATATCTCAACTCACATGGCTGCAATAAAGTTAGCGAAAAATAAGATAAAACATGCTATAGGTAGTAGACAAGAAAAAATTTACTACCCACATATTTTATAAATCATGCAAACAACATTAATTAAGTACATACAAAACAAACTAACTAATGCTATTTTAAAAACTTTTGAAAAAAGAATATCATCTAATGACGCAATTGCAGATGTTGCAATATGTTTAAATGAAGAGTTTGGGCATTATCAATGTAACAGCGCACTTAAACTTGCAAAATTACTAAAAGAAAATCCTAGAAAAATAGCTGAAGAAATAATTAAAAATATAGATAACTTCGAAAATGGTGAAAAGATATTTTTATCTTCTGATATAGCAGGCCCTGGTTTTATAAATATAAAATTAGAAAAGCGCTTTTTATCTAAAATTTTAAACCGCAATTTAAAAGATCCTAAACTGGGATGTCAAAAGCCTACTAAATCTGAAAAAATAATTGTTGAATTTTCATCACCAAATATAGCAAAAGAGCTTCATGTTGGACATTTACGATCTACAATAATAGGAGATGCCATTGCTAGACTTTTTGAATTTTTAGATTATGAAGTTTTAAGATTAAATCATATAGGAGATTGGGGAACTCAATTTGGGATGCTTATCAATTACTTAAAAAAATTCCAACCTAAAATTTTATCAAAAGAAGAAGAAGCTAATCTACAAACTTTGACTACTTGGTACAA
>JAAKFI010000023.1 GCA_011065125.1 Candidatus Anoxychlamydiales bacterium
TTTTATTTTTCAAAAATGTCTGAAATAATAAATAAAATATCTGATAAATATGATTATGAAATTATTTTAATAGATGATGGTAGTGAAGATTCTTCATTTAAAATATTACAAAATATTTCAAAACTTAATCCTAAAATAAAAGTATATAGTTTTTCTAGAAATTTTGGTCACCAAAAAGCTATTTGGACCGGTTATGTCAAAGCAAAAGGAAATTGTGCTATAGCATTAGATTGTGATCTTCAAGATCCCCCTGAGTTATTATTCGAAATGCTAAATTATTGGGAAAAAGGTTATAAAATAGTTTATGGAATAAGAAAAGATAGAAAAGAAAACTTTATTATTAAAAATTTACGTAAAATTTTTTATAGAATTTTATCCTCAATCTCCAATTTAAAAATTCCAAACGATGTTGGAGATTTTATGTTAATTGATAAACATATTATTAAACTTATTTCAAATACTAAATTACATAATCCCTATCTTAGAGGATCAATTTTTAGTTTTGGTTTTAAGCAAAAAGGAATTGAATACATAAGAAATAGCAGAATTAATGGTACAAGTAAATATACAATATCTAAATTATTACAATTGGCCACGAATGGTTTTATAAATACCTCTGTCTTTCCTCTAAGGATTGCTACATTTATTGGAATTGCGTTAGGCATAATTTCTTTTCTATTTTCAATATATATAGTTATCGATAAATTATTCCTTAATTCTCATGCTGCAAGAGGGATTACTTTAATTATTATTTTAATTTTATGGATAATGACAATAAATTGTTTGTTATTTGGATTAATAGGAGAATATATTGGAAAAATTTACTCACAAATTTCTAATGATAAAATCACTATAATAGAAAAAAAAATTGAAAATGGAGAAATAAAATATGAAGATTAATATTTTAAATCAAACTTCTATTTCTTTTAATTTTATATTTAAAAGGAAATTTTTTTTTAGTTCTTTATTATTTACTTTTTTATTTTATTTTCAAGCATTCAAATTTTATCCGTTTTATCTTGTTGAACAAGATAATTCTTTCTGCTGGTTGCCTCAACTAGTAAATGTTATTGCTCTATTAAAAAAAGGTGGTTTTTATGGAATTGATTTTTTTACTTGGGGAGGATCTTCTGAATTCTTTTTAAGGCCCAATTTGTTAATTTATTATCCAGTTCTTTTATTTTTAGCAATAATCCCTATTAAATTTTTATCCATTTTTAAAATATCTTTCATGATTACACTTATTTATTCTCTACATTCATTTTTTTGTTGCTATTTTTTACAAAAATTATGCAAGAAATTTCTTAAATTTGATTATTCCTCTTCTCTATTCATTTCTATAGGCTATACATTTTCATTTTTATTTATAAGTAAGTTCATTTTTTTTACTTTTAATTTACATGCTTGGCTTTTTCCAATTGGAATTTATTTTGCTTTGAAACTGTCTTATAATTTTTCTATAAAAAATTTATTATTTTATTCATTACCATTTTTAATGATCTTTACTAGTGGATATCTTCCTTTTTCTATTTTATCAATAATAATTATTAGTTTATTAATATTTTTATATCATTTTTATTTGTTCCCAACTAAAAATTATAAAAAAAATATATTAATTTCATTATTACCTATTTTAGTAGCTTCAATTATTGCATTTCCTTTATATTTAGAAATTACAAAATTTCATAAAATTGCTTTTCCAGGAAAACATTCCTTATTTGATACAGCTTATTTTACATCATTTAGTCCTTCTGCGTTAATAAATATGTTATCAAAAAGCTTAAGTTTACCTTTACATGGCAGGAATCTATTTTATTTAGGTCCCATAGGATTTTCAATTCTAATTTTATTTATTAAAAATTTTAAAAAAGATTATTTTATTAAAACTACTCATTATAAACTTTTTAACATAAGCATTATTATTTATTTAATATTTCTTTTAAGCTGTTTTGGGAGTTATTCTGCATTTAGTGATTTATTTTATTATTTTACTGGACCTATTGGCAAAATGCATTCATACCATAGATATTTAACTATGATTAATTTATTTTTATTTTTTGTTTTAGCTATTATGTTAAATCATATCACCGATATTAAAAATTATCCCAAAATTAAAAAAATAATTTTTGGATTTTTATCCATATTTATTATTTTATTATTTTTAAAAAATTTTACCAATGGCTTTATTTCTAAAATATTTAATGAACAATTTTTTATTGAATATTTTTTAGCATTCATTTTTTTAATGTCCTTATTAATTTATAATAAAAACATTTCTAAAACATTAGCTACTATATTTATATTTAGCATTTCATTAACTACTATGTATAACCATTCAAATAATATCTTATCGTCTAATAAAAATAATCTTGAAGTCTATAAAACAAGTTTTTTAAAAAAATATAATAATTATTTCAAAAAAAACAGTACTAAAGAATTAATTAGATATATAAATATTGTACCTGGATACAGAATTGCTACTTTTCCTAAGAATTATCCTTGGTTTTTTAATCATCAAAAATCCTTCACAAAAATTTCTTCTTTTTATGGCTATGATGCACATTTAGCAACTGATTTTAACTATAGAATGTATCAATTCATTAATGTTATACCTGATTTAACTCCAGGCTTTATTGAAAAATATCCAATTACTAAGCCTCAATCTAATAATGAAGTAAACTTTGACGATTATTGTTTTTTCCCAAATGTATCTGTTTTAAAAGATATAGGAACTGATTTTATTATTTTTCAAGAGGATTTTAAATATAACGATTTGAATCTTATAAAATATGTAGATTTTTCAGATAAAAATAAAATTCTAAAAATTACTGATAATCAAATTATAGCACCTTTAAAATTTCCAAAAGATCCTTTAGAAAAGTTTAATAATGGATATATTAAAATTTTATCAGAAGGAAATAATATTAAAGTTCATAACTTTAAAACAAATCAGTCTAATTATCTAAGATTAAATTATTATAGCGATAAACCATCTAAAATTTATTATTTATTTTGGCCAAATAAACATTTAATATTTTATATCAATAATAAAAAAGCTCTCCCGAATATAGAAAATAATATTATGTCTATTAAAGTAAATGAAGGAAATAATAAGATCCTCATAAAATATTATAATCCTATTTTATTTTTATTTTTAATTTTTTATTTTTGCTATTTTTTTATTTTATCTTTTATATTAATCCTACAAATACCTTATTTAAAAAATTATTCAAATAAGATAAAATTAATTGTTTTTATAAAATTAAATCATTTTGTAAAAAAAGTTACTTGAGCTTTTATAAAAAACCTATTATGGAATTTTGCCACTTTTACTTAAATTTCAACTAAGGATAAATTAAAATGAATGATTTAGATACTTTGTTTAATAAAATTAAAGATGGATATGAAAATAAAAATGGTGATATAAAATTTTTAAAAGCAATGAAAAATGAAGCTCTTTTTGGGTTTTCTGAAATTGAACAATTTCTAAAAAAATCTATAAAAATTTTAGAAATCGGATGTGGTAGTGGCTTGCTAAGTGCAATAATTGGTAATAAGGATCTAAATATAACATCTTTGGAACCTATTGAATCAGGATTTTCTAAAACTGAATTATTATTAAATTCCACTCAAAAATTTTATAGTAATAAATTTAATCTTGTAAGAAAAACAATTGAAAATTTTGATACTGAAGAAAAATTTGATTTAATTTTTTCAATAAATGTCTTTGAACATATTCAAAATTGGAATCTTGCTCTTTTAAAATCTATAGATATGTTAAATAAAAATGGTAAACTAATTATTTTATGCCCTAATTATTGCTTTCCATATGAATCACATTTTAGGATTCCTATTATATTTAACAAAAAAATAACCTCTATTATTTTTTCAAAATATATTAATAATTATGAAAAAAAATACGATTCTTTGGGACTTTGGAATAGTTTAAACTTTATAAAAATTACTGAAATAAAAAAACATTTACCAAATAATGTCACTATAGACTTTGATAAATCAATTTTAATCCGAATGGTTAATAGACTTTTTAACGATAAATGCTTTAATGAAAGACAAAAATTTTTAGGTTATTTTACAAAATTATTTTCTAAAATGAACTTACATAATTTTTATACTTTATTACCTATGAATTTTCAACCTTATCAAAAAATAATTATTCAAAAAAAATAACCTAAGTTCAAGAAGTGACTACACCACTTAATTAAAATAATAATTAAGTATATAGTATCTAAATGAAAAATCTCAAGAGGTAGAAAGCAGGAAGGTGATCTGATTATGGAAAAAGATCATAAAACAGCTTTGGTAGTATTAATTAGTTGAAAGGACAACAGAATTTGTGATAATAACGCCATTAAAAGGCAAAAAAAGCTAAAGATGTTTAGAGAAGCATTTACAGATTATTTTTTAGAAGTACCGGATAGTTTAAAGATGAGATTAATTTATGATAGAGGCATCACAGTATATTTTGCAGATCCACATTCTCCATGGCAAAGAGGTGCCTGTGAAAATACAAATGGATTGATTAGAGATTTTTTTCCGAAAGGAACAGATTTTTCAAAAATTAGCTATGAAGAGATAAAACATGTTCAAGACATTTTAAATGAAAGGATAAGAAAAACCTTGAACTGGAAAAGTCCAGAGTATGTATTTAAAAACTTAATCGGTGCAATTAAAACTTGAAAACCAGCTAATTATTTCCATAAAAAACTTACACCTAAAGTAATTAAAATTATTCCAATAATTTTATTTAATGAAATTGATTCTTTAAATATAAAAAAACTTAAAACAATTATTAATATATATGATACTGCTATTGTAGGGTATGCAATAGACAAATCAATATTTTTTAAAGCTAAAATGTATAAAATCGAAGAACAAAAATATAGAAAAAAACCAGCGATAAGTTTTATATTCAAAATACTTTCCAAAAATCCGTTCGGGGGTGTTATTGATTGATTTATAGTGTAAAATTTAAACAAAATTTGAGCACAAGATGCAATAATTATTGAAAAAAATAATAAATATATATGCATTCTTTTTTCCTTTTTTACTTTTTTAATAAAAATATTCATAAATTTTATTTAATCATTTCAAGACTTTGATAATAATGCATTAAATCTCTTAGTTTCGCAGCATCTTCAAATCTCATTTCTTTTGCTGCAATTTTCATTTCATTTTCTATTTCTTTTATTTTTCTTTCCAAATCTTTGGTTTTATGAATTTTTTCAAAGTCAAGCTGCTTTACATCTTTTTTAATATCTTCTTTCGGAATAATTCCAAAAGTCGCTTCAACAGTTTCAATTTTTTCTTTTTTAATTGTTTCGGGAATTATTCCATGGACCTTATTATATTCCTCTTGAATTTTTCTTCTTTTATTTGTTACTGCAATTGTATGTTTTATAGCCATCGTTTCAGTGTCTGCATACATTATAACTCTACCCTTTACATTTCTAGATGCTCTTCCACATGTTTGAATAAGAGCTGTCTGTGATCTTAAAAAACCTTGTTTATCTGCATCTAGAATTGCTACCAAAGTAACTTCTGGAATATCAAGCCCTTCTCTTAAAAGATTAATTCCTACTAATACATCAAATTTACCCAATCTTAAATCTCTAATTATAGATATTCTTTCAAGGGTATCTATATCTGAGTGTAAATATTTAGCTTTTACATCAATTTCATTTAAGAATTTAGAAAGATCTTCTGATAATCTTTTTGTCAAGGTTGTGACTAAAACTCTGCCATTTTTTAATATTTCTTTTCTTATCTCTTCTAAAACATCTTCTACTTGATTACTTGCCTTTTTAACTTCGATTAATGGATCTAAAAGACCAGTTGGTCTGATTATTTGCTCGACTATCTCCCCTTTTGATTCTTTTACTTCAAATTCCGAAGGCGTTGCAGATACATATACAACTTGATTTATTTTTTCATAAACTTCATCAAATTTAAGAGGTCTATTATCAAAAGCCGATGGTAATCTAAATCCAAATTCTATAAGTGCGGTTTTTCTTGCTCTATCTCCATTATACATTGCATGCATTTGTGGAAGGGTTTGATGGGATTCATCTATAAACATTAAAAAGTCTTCTGGGAAGTAATCCAATAAGCATGGTGGCGCATCTCCTGCATTTCTATTAGAAAAATGTCTAGAGTAATTTTCTACTCCTTTGCAATACCCCATTTCTTTTATCATTTCAATGTCATATAAAGTTCGCTCTTTTATCCTTTGTCTTTCTACTAATTTATTATTTTTTTCAAAATAATTCATTCTATCTTCCAGTTCTACTTTAATAGTTTCGAGTGCTCCATATCTTACTTCTTCAGGCGTTACAAAGTGAGATCCTGGATAGATCGAGATTTTATTCACTCTTTCGATTATCTTACCTGTCAAAGGATCAACAATTGATAATCTTTCAACTTCATCACCAAAAAACTCTATCCTATAAGCAATATCATCTTCATAAGCAAGTGCAACTTCTAAAATATCACCTCTTACTCTAAAATTTCCTCTTGCTAAATCATAGTCATTTCTTTTGTAATGCAATTCAACTAAATGAAGTAAAATATCATCTCTTCTAATTTCTTGATTAACATTTAAAGTTAAAACCATTTTTGCATAAAATTCAGGAATACCAAGACCATATATGCATGAAATAGATGAGACTATTATTACATCATCTCTTTCAATTAAAGATCTAGTAGCTGAAAGTCTCATTTTTTCGATTCTATCATTTATTGATAGGTCTTTTTCTATATAAGTGTCGGTTCTTGCTATATATGCTTCAGGTTGATAGTAATCATAATACGAAACAAAGTATTCAACTGCATTATTTGGAAAAAATGATTTAAATTCTTGATATAATTGAGCGGCTAGCGTTTTATTATGAGCAAGTATTAGAGTTGGTTTTTGAACCTTTTGTATAATATTTGCCATTGTAAATGTTTTACCAGAGCCTGTAATACCAAGTAAGACTTGAGATCGTTTTTTATTTTCAATCCCATTAGATAGGAAATCAACTGCTATAGGCTGATCCCCTTTAAGAGTAAAATTTGTAGTTAAGTCAAATTTTCTATTTAACATACTTAGCTATTAATTTTTGTAATAATCCCGCTTCTTCAGCAATATCCATAGCTATTATATATGTTGATATTACAAGAACAGCAATTATTAAAGTTCTACCCCAAAAACTATTAAATTTACAAGGTTTTGGAAGCGTCCAAGTCATTAAAGCTGGCATTATGCATAAAATAATTACAACAAATATTGCAGCATATTGAAGCGCTAACATAAATCCTCTTGGATTTGCATAAACAAATATTAATGGAGGTAAAAATGTTAAAATGCATGCAATAAATCTGCCACTATGTGATTTTTTAATTTTAAGACCATCTCTTAAAAAATCTGTAAGAGATAAGGATACTCCCATAAAAGAGGTAATTATAGTAAAGAAGGTAAGTGATGTTGCAGCTTTTGCAATCCATGGTTTATTTAACACATTTGTTAAAGTAACAACTAAGGGACCTGCCCCCCCTTCACCTTTTATGTATGAAGTAGTTAAACTATCAGCTCCAGAAAGAGGGATGATGCCTAGGGTTATCATTTCCCACACTAAATAAAAAATTAAAGGAATTATACTTCCTACAATTATAGCATATTGTAATTTTTTCTTATCATGGTCTAAATAAGTGGTAAGTGTTGGTATTATAATATGATACCCAAAGGAAGTCACTATTACAGGAACTGCAATAAATGATGCTTTAAAATCAAAATGATATATTAAATTTAAATCAATATTATTTGGCACAAAAAATGCTAAAATCAAATAAGTTATTACAAGTCCTGCCATCAAAAATCTATTTAAATAATCAGCCGATTTTGAACCTAGATATATAAAAATAGAAAAGAAAATAAGTAGTGGTAATGGCGCTGCCCAAGCTGGCATTTGTGTTTTAAAAATAGAAAAGAAAAATGATGAGAAAAAACCTGCGCTACCTGCAATATATGCAGCATTTAATGAGTACATTAAAAGTAAATATGCAATCCAAGTAACTACTTTCCCCCATTTTCCAAGAGTTCTATCTGCCATAGAAATTAAATTTGTTTCATCTTTGTATGCAATATTTGCTTCTAGGTATAAAAAAGCTGTTGCTAACATAAAAATCCAGACAAAAAATAGTTGAAATAGAGCTGGGAAAAATCCACCAAAACCTGTAATCGTTGGAAGAGCTAGCATTCCAGCTCCTATAGTTGTTCCAGATATTAAAAGTACCGCTCCTAAAAATTTACTTGTCTGTTTCATAAATTTACCTATGTAAGTTTATTTTATAAAAGAATTAAAAATTTCATTAATGATAATTATTAATGAAAAGAAAATTACTAAATAAAGTGATAATTTCCCACCTTTAACATGATATGCTGAAGTTTCTTTTTTTATATATCTTCCAATGTAAGCCATTAAAGCTGGAAAAATGCCAAATAATATAACAGCGCAATATGCTCCGGCAAAACTAAGCGCTTTAAAAAAAATAGTAGGATAGCTAAAAGCAAAAATGCTAGGTGGTAAAAGCGCTAAAATTATTAAATACATACTGTGTTTTCTATCAGGATTTACCTTTATACCATCTGCTATAAAATGCATTAAAGAAAGACCTTGAGCTAAAAAAGATGTAACAATTGCAAACAGAGCAAATCCTTGCGCAAAAAATGTTAATTTGGATATCCCTACTATATTTTTAAGGGCAATTGTCGCTTCTTTTCCATATTTATAAGAATATAATAACCCATTGCTTCCATTTACAGGCACAATCCCAAGCACTAAAATAATCCAAACAAGATAAATAATTAATGCTAATAAAGAGCCCAGTAAAATTGATTTTTTAACTCTTTTTAGATCTCCTTTCATATAAGCTGTTAAAGATGGAATTACATTATGAAAACCAAAAGATGTAATAAGCACAGCAATTGGAAGTAAAAAATATTTAAAATTCACATGAGAATATAAACTTAAATCAATTTTATTGATCCCAAAGAAAATCATAGCAAAATAACTTGCGATTAATCCAAACATAAAAATTCTATTCACAAAATCTACTGGTTTTGTACCAAAATAAATAACCAAAGCAAATATTATAACAAAAAATATTGATGAAATTTTGCTCGATAAAAATGGAACATACGATGAAATTATTGAACCACTTCCTGATATATATGCCACTAATAACGAATAAAATAAAAAAAGATATAAAACCCAACTAACTATTTTAAAAGGCTTGCCAAGAGATTTGTCAACCATAGAAATTAAATTTACTCTTTTATGAAACCATCCATTTATTTCAACAAGCAAAAGACCAGTAAATGTCATAAAAGCAAAAGCAAAAAAAAGTAATATAAGTGAAGGCCAAAAACCTAAAAGCCCAACTAAAACTGGAACTCCAAGCATACCTGCTCCGATACAACTACCCGATATTAATAAAGTCCCTCCAAGTGTACTTCCTGGAATAAGTTTTAAATTTTTCAAACCCCAACCCTTGATTTTTCTTTTTCTACCCTTTTAACTTCTTGATTTATTCTACCAAGATCGTGTCCTTCAAAATCAACAAATTTGAAAAATCTTTCAAATTCTGGAAATTCCTTAATTACTAAATTTGCCATTTCTTGAGCCACAAATCTATAATTAGGATGACCTTGTGCTTGAGATCTAAGTTCGCAAAGCCATTGAAGTGCTCTTAAGTTAATAGTAAAATACCATCTTAAATTATAAGCCATTGGAACAATATATTGAGCTTCTTCAGGTAGTTCTTTTGAAATTTGGTCAAATACATTTTTACCTACATCCATCGCTTTTCTATAATCCTTTTCCATTTCAGTATTTAATATTTCTTTTGGAATGTAATAGCCTAAATTACAATTTAGCTGCTGTCTTTCTTGCGTTAACATTCTATGTCTTTGTAAATCTCTATAAATACCAAAATCAGCTACAATTTCAAAAGTAAAATAAGCATTTTCCAATGCTCTTGGAGACTTTTCTCTTCTATTAGTCCTGTGAATAGCTGCTGTATCTAATATTTTATCAATATCTTCTTTTGATAAGTTTTTAGTTAGCTTTTGAATATCTTCTAATGGCCCTAAACTATTTTCAAATAAAAGAGCTGAAGTTACTTTATTTACAGCTTCTTTATCAAAATTTATCAATCTTACTTTCTGATTTTCCTTTTTTAATAAATCTTTTGTATGATTATCAGATGCATTTTGAATATCTTCTTTCATTTTTTCGAAAAAATCACAAAAAGCAACTTGATACTTACTTGTAATTTCTGATCTTCTAACAAAAGATGGGATAATTTTAGAAAGTTCTACGTAGCTTTTAGAAGCTATATCTTGAAGTTCAGATAAATTATGACAATGTAATTTTTTAATCATAGTTTCAAAAAATCTTCCATTCCCAAAAAGACCCAAATTAGTTAAAGCTGACGATGGAAGAAGCCCCCTTAAGCAATCTAAAACTTTAGCTCTAAGCGCTGCATTATACGCAACTTTGGAAATGTCATTTTTTTGTGGAAAAGTAGCTGCTATTTTCTCTGTTAAAATAGGAATAAGTTTATTATATGTGTCAAATAGCATGTTACATGTATTTAAATATAGCTCTCTATATGCTGATGTCATTAAAATTGGTTCTTTATAAAATTTATATTCCCCATTTACTTTTTGATCAAAATAAATATATCTAGTTGATTTTTCAAGTGGAGATCCTCCTATTCTAAAATCTTCTATAGCTTTAGCAGCTATCATAGAAACATTTTCTATGGCTAAGTGAGCACCTCCTAATTCTCCAATTGAATCATCGCCAAATCCATCTAATATTCTATCATAAAAACTCTGTGCTTTTTGAATCGCCCTCATTTGTTGCTCTGATGAATCATTTTCATTTTTTGTAATATCTGAAAAAGATGTATCTTGATTTAAAATAAATTCTTTTAACAACAAGGCCCTAAGACCTAAAGACGACCTAGAGTATCTAGAAAACAAAGCCCCCTTAATTACTTCAGGAAGGTTTTTTAATACAAAAATATTTTTATTAATATTTGTAACATATTTTTCTAATAATTTTATTTCGTCATTTGAAAATTCTTCTTGTATATCCACAAAAAATCCTTTTTATATTTTAATTAAAAATAATGCCTTTCATAATAAAATATTATTAAATTAAATTCACATTTTTCTTTCATTGTGAATTATTTCATATAATTCATTCCCCGTTTTAGCCTTAGCTCCAACATCTCTAAGCCATGGAGACATTGAATAATTAAGTCTAGATTTAGAACTTTTATTCATAAAAATATCTAAAGGAATAGAAAACATAAAACCTTTATCAAAATACCTTTTATTATTAACAATATCTTTAGCATTAGTAAATGTTGAAAAAATAGAAACTTCTGTTCCGCTTTTAAAATATTTAGTAATTTCAATTTTAATTCCTTTATCTTTAGCTAAAAATTGACCTAAACTTGTTTTAAATATAATTTTTAAAGGATCTAACTCATAATTTAAATTCAAAAAATACTGCACCCCTATAAATTTTTCATATGTTCCTTGCATATTGTTTAATTTTCTAACTTTTTGAAAACCAATACCTGAATATTTTCTTTTTAAAATACTAGAAATTTCTAAGCCTATGGATAAATTTTTATTTGCAGGATAATATATACCCTCAATTGCTAATCCAGCATATGCGATTTCAAAAAAACCTAAAGCAACCCTCGAAAAATAACCATTTTTTAAATTGTATGCTTTTTGAAAATAAAAATTTTCTAAATGAAATGAATTAGATTGATAATATTTTATAAAATCGGATCTAACATTAATAATTTGAGATGGATTATAAATATCTTTACTTCCCACATCGCTAGAAGAAGATTTTAAAATATAAGATGTAGATAAATTATAATAAATATTATCAAAAAAATATCCTTCTATATCAGTTTGAAGACCAGAGTCAAATTTAAATTTTCCAGTAGTGGACCCAAAATAACTATTTAATCTTGGTCTAAATGTAAAAATAAAAAGTTTTTTATTTTTTTTATAAATCTCATTTAATTCATATTTATTTTTTTCTTTTGAAATGTCTTGAATTGGTGATAATACATTAAGTTCATAGTTTGATATTTTTTTTTCTTTAAACTTTTCTAAATCTTTTGATTTATATATGAATTTTTCAATTAAAAGGCCGTTTGATTCAACATATATAGTCGTTGTAAAAATGTTTTCAGCAAGTAAGTTTACTAAAATATCTTGGATTCTTTTTTTTAAAATTTCCTTTTGTCTATATTTATAATTTATAATTTTTAATATTAAATTTTTTCTGTCTTTATCATCTAAATAATATGATGTATCAATCAATTCAAATCCATTTTCATGTAATGCATATGCTAAATCAATGGACATATCTAAATAAGATCTATCAACAGATATTTTTTCTGTATTTTTAGGTGCTTTATAGTAAAGAGGATCTAAATATTTTGGAAATAATCCTTTACTTTCCCCTAAATTGTAATTTGCAGTGATCGAAGATGCTATTTTTCTTCCCCTAATTGAAGAAACAGCTATATCCAATATGTTAAATGGCTTTAAATGCATTCCAAAATTTACAGGAAAATTTACTTTTTTAGATTTTGGATGCTCAAAAATATTTTTTTTATAGTTATTTTTATCCAGTTCTACAGCAAATGATAAATTGTTTAAAAAAAAATCTTTTTTTCTAAAAGGAGTATAGGCAAGTCCTGAAAAAAAACCTTTTATCCTTCCAACCGAATATCCTAAAGTCATTTCAAAATTTAAATCTAAAAATTGTTTTGTAAAGACTATATATTTTGAGTTAAATCTTTTTGAGCCCATAAAATCATTGATACCAATAGCAATTTCCGGCAGAGACCCAAAATCATTTTTTTTTAAAATAGCTATTTTAAAGTTAGCAGCTCTTTCGGCATCATCACCATATCCCATATGGCCAAAAGTGCCTTCTTTTATTCCTTTAAAAATATAATAATTCAAACTCAGTTCTAATCTAGATAAAAACTGAAAGTAGCCAGAGTATATATCGTAAGGATTTACTTTTGCATATGTAAAGGCTATTACCCCTTCATCATTTACTCTAGCAGATGGCATTAAAAAATAGCCTACCTGAGAAGTATAGTTGTATAAAAACGGTAAATTGTCTTTATTTGAATTTCTTATATTTAAAGTTTTTTCTAAATCAAAAATAAAATCATTTTCTTTTTCATAAGAAAATAAAAAATTTAAATAAAATAAAATAAAATAAAATTTATATATTAATTTCATCATTAAATGTAAAAAAAATTAAGACAAAATTAATAACAGAAACCTGAAATCTATTTCAATAATCAAAAATATTAAGCTGATAAAAAAAATTAAAAAAATAATTTGTTTTTAATTTTTAAATTAAATTTTTTATTCTTTTCTTTGATACTTATTCTTACTTATAATATACTTTTTTACTGATAGAAAATAAATTTATTTAATTATTTTAATTAGGATACATATGAGTTATTTAACAGATCTTGAAAAACAAATAACTAAAGAAGATTATCAAGGTTTTTTAAAAATTTTCGAGGAATATTGCTTCAGCGATGAAATTAATCCAGAAGAATTAATAGAAATATTGATACTTTCTAAAAACTCCAGCTTAAAAATTCAATTTGGAGCGCATGTAATAAGAGCTCTTACTTTATTAGATAAAATTTCTAATAAAAAACAAAAACATGAAGTTTTAAAACTCATAGTTGATATTCAAAATAAAAACGATGAAGATTTAGCTAATTTAATATATCACCATTTAAAAGAATATTATCCGAATGATAAGAATTTTAATGAAAAAATTAAATTGATTGGATTAAGAACTGACGGAGATTTTCAAGGATCGATAAGTAAATATGAACTTCTCTCCCATATAAACAAAGGTAAGTTTGTATATCATAAAGCTGGCTGGGGAACAGGAGAAATTTTAGACGTATCACACTTAAGAGAAGAAATGACCCTTGAATTTGAATACGTTATAGGACAGAGAAATCTTTCATTTTCAAATGCTTTAAAAACACTTATCCCCCTAGATGATAATCATTTTTTATCTAGAAGATTTGGAAATCCTGACCTTTTAGAAAAACAAGCAAAAGAAAATCCTATTAAAATTATTCATCTGTTATTAAAGGATTTAGGGCCTAAAACTGCTGCAGAAATAAAAGATCATTTATGCGAATTAGTTATTCCTGAAGATGAATGGAATAAGTGGTGGCAACAAGTAAGATCTAAAATAAAAAAAGATACTTTGATTCAAAAACCAAAAAAGTTTAGCAAACCCTTTTCTTTAAGAGAAAAAGAAATTTCATACGAAGAACTTTTACATAAGGATTTAGAAGCAAACCCTAGCCCTAAAGAAATTATAGAAATGGTTTATTCTTTTTTAAGAGACTACCCTCAAACATTAAAAAATGAAGAATTTAAAGGGACACTTACTGGAAAGCTTTTAGATGTTCTTTCATATGAAGACCTTCTAATCGAACAAAAATTACAACTTTATTATTTACTAGAGTTTTTAAAATTCAACAAAGAATCTGAAATAAAAAATATTATTTCATCGTATCCATCTATTAAGGAACTCCTTGAGAAAATTTCAATTGTAGCTTTCAAAAAAAGAACTCTTATCGAAGTTAAAAAATATTTAGAAAATTTTGAAGACATATACATAGAGATATTCTTCAGAGTAGATCAAAATGTATTAAGAGAATATATTTTAACTGAGCTTATAAAAGCGTCTAATAAGGTAGAGGGTAAAATAAAAGAACTTTTAAATAATCCTATTCTATATCCTCACTGCTTTATATGGTACTTCCAAAAATTACTAACAAAAAATTTCAAAGAACTTCCTTATTTTGATGAAAAAGGAATTAATTTGTTTTTTGAAAGTTTTATGATATTGCTAGATCATTTGCTAAATAAAATAGAATATAGAGATTTAGCAAAAAAAATGATAAATTTGATTACTCAAAAGAGATATCAATTAATCAGAGATCGTTTTAGTAATGCTTCTATAGAAGAAGTAAAAGAGTATTTATTATTAGCAACAAAATGTGGACTTTTAGAAGATCATGATATAAAAATCATTCACTCCCTTGCAAGTGTTGTTTATCCTGTTTTAGCTTCTAAAGATTTAGAAGAAGAACCAGAAGAAGTTATTTTTATTACTCAAGAATCTTACCAAAAACTAAAAGAAAAATTAGAATATATATCAAGCGTTGAAATGATTGAAAACTCAAAAGAAATTGAAGAAGCTCGATCACATGGAGATTTAAGGGAAAATGCAGAATATAAAGCAGCTTTAGAAAAAAGAAATAGAATTCAACAAGAAATTAAATACCTTTCCGAAAAATTCAACCAAGCAAAGATATTAAATAAAAATGATATTATAACATCTAAGGCTAACGTTGGCTGCATTATTAAATGCAAAAGCTCTAAGAAAGAACTCACATTTACAATATTAGGCCCCTTTGAAGCTGATGCTGATAAAAACATTTTATCTTTTCAATCAAAATTAGCTAAAATAATTATTGGAAAATCCATTGGAGAAAAATTTGATTTCCAAGATGATGAATTTACATTAATTGACATTCGATCTTATTTCGATTAAATTAAAATTAATTTTTTTATTTTTAAAATAGGAACCTAAATTATGAATAATTTTGATGAAAAAAAACAAAATTCTTTTCAACTAGTAATAGCTAGTAAAAATGTTCATAAAATTCGTGAATATAAAATTATATTATCCTCTCTACTTCCAAACATTGATATATTATCTCTAATTGATTTCCCTAATTATATTCCACCAAAAGAAACAGGCAAAACTTTTGAAGAAAATGCTCTTATCAAAGCAGAGCATGCCGCCAAAGAACTAAATAAATGGACGCTAGGCGATGACTCTGGTCTTGTTGTTCCGGCTTTAAAAGGAGAACCTGGTATTTTTTCAGCAAGATATGCAGGCGAAAATGCTAGCGATAAAGATAATAGATTGAAACTATTAAAAAATATGGAAGCCTTAAATGAAAAAGATAGGTCTGCTTACTTTGAGTGTTGTATAGCTTTGGCATCTCCTGAAGAACTTAAAAAAAGTTGCTGTGCTTACGTTGAAGGAGAAATTACATATAAAGAAATTGGTGGTAATGGTTTTGGTTATGATCCTATTTTTAAAAAACATGATTATAACAAAACATTTGCCCAATTAGAAGAAGCCTTAAAAAATAGAGTGTCTCATAGAAGAAAAGCTATTGATAAAATTCTATGTGCAATTGAACGCGCTATTTCATGAAATATTTTATAGATGGATATAATTTATTATTTTATCTTTTTCATACAAATGAAAAATTGGAAGTACAAAGAAATTTAGTTATTGATTTCATTAAGGAAAACTCCACCTTCTTAAATGGTAAAATATATTTAATATTTGATGGCCACAAAAATGTTAATGTAATACCAAGTAGAAAATATTTAAATAATATTACGATAATATATACCCCTAAAAATCAAACTGCAGATGAATATATCATAGAAAAATTATCCTTTTTAAGTGAAACAGCTAACATTACAGTTGTAACTTCTGATAGATCTCTTAAAATGAATTGCGTTAATTTAAATGCCCAAACTAAATCCATTGATGAATTTTTAGAATTTTTAGATAAAAAAAAGAAAACCTTTAAAAAAAATGAAACTTTTAATTTTGAAGAAAATGTTGAAGACACAAAAGAAGAAATAGAAAGACTTTTAAAAATTTTTGAAGAAAAATATAACAATCTATAATTAATATCTAATTTCAAACGAATAAAAAAGCTTTTTAGTTTCTTGAAACCTTACTTTTACATCTTTCAAATGAGCTTGACCAGAATTTTTCTTTATTTCGTCTAATAATTGTTCTAAATCTTTTTTTTCACCAACAGCTATGAGTTCCACTGATAAATCTATATTATTTTTAACAAAACCTTTTATTTTTAACTTATCAGCATTTTTTTTTATTAATGCTCGAAAAAAAACACCTTGGACAATCCCTGTAAAAATAACATGCATTTCATAAACTTTAATCATCAATACTTTCCCAATCAAAATCATTAATTAAATTTATTACTTCATCAATCGTTTTAGCTTTATTAATATTTATTCTCAAATATTTAATATTCTTTAACCCTCTTAAATACCATCCACCCATCCTTCTACAATCTAAAACAGCTTTTCTTAATTCATTTTTTTCCAATATATATTCAATATGTTTTAAAAACATATTTTTTTTAAAATTCACATCCACTTTTGTATCAGAATTTAAAAAATAATTACTTATATCTTTAGATATTTTTGGATTGAAAAGCATTCCTCTAGCTATCATCACTCCATCACAATTAGTATAATTAAACATATTTTCGACATCTTTTGGATCAAGTAAATCTCCATTACCAATAATTTTAATATCTTTTGCAGTCTCTTTTGCTATTTTAATATATTCCAAATTACTTTTCCCACTATACCCCTGTTTTCTAGTTCTACCATGTACAGTAATAGCTTTGGCCCCCAACTCTTCAGCTATTTTCACAACATCACTAACCACTATGCTATTATCATCCCAACCAGCTCTTATTTTTATTGTTACAGGAATTTTTACAGCTTTAATAATATTTTCTAAAACACTGCGTATTGAATTAATATCTTTAAGCATAGCCGAACCACTTCCATCTTTAACAACTTTATTAACTGGACAGCCACAGTTTAAATCTATTAAATCAAATCCTAAATCTTCAATGATTTTAGCAGCATCTTTAGCAATTGTTGGATCACTACCACATATTTGTGCGCCTATTGGCTTCATATTGTCTTGATATTCTAAAAGTCTATATGATTTTTCACGTACTAAAGCTTCCATTTTTGTCATTTCACAAAAAATAAGCCCTTTATGAAAATCCCTTAAGAGCCTTCTAAAAGCAAAATCTGTGTATTCAGCTAATGGAGCATATAAAATATTATCAAAGAGATTTAATGAACCTAATTCAAAATTTTTTTTATATTTCATCTAAAAAAACTAAGTACAATTTTTTCTAAAATTTGAAGACAGAAGAAACCTATCATAGGACTAATATCGACAATTCCACCAATAGGAGGAATGATTTTTTTGAAAATATTTAGATATGGGTCTGTATAATGCGCTATAAATCTCATAAAATTATGAGCTCTAAATTGAGGAAACCAGGAGCCAATAACTCTAATAAATAACATTAAAGTATAGCATGTAAAAAGTAATTTTAGACTTTGTGCTATCATAATTAAATAAAAATATTTTTTGTATCTCTAATAGGATACATCGTTTTAGATTTTACTCATAAGAGATTTTTTTTTTCAAATTTTTATTTAATCTTTCAACAAATCTCAAATAGTAATAAAATTAATACCGTTATTAAATTTTAGGATTATGAAATGAATGTAATTGGTATAGATTTTGATTCTCAAATCATTAATATAGCTGTATTTGATAGCAAATTAAATTTAATAAATGTTAGATCTATCAATTTAAATAATAATTCGACAGACCATGTAAAGCAGCTTTACAGCTTAATAGGCAATAAAAAAAACAAAGTATCCTCTTCTTTAGATTCTAAATATGTATTAATTAAAACTTTTTTTTTAAAAGTAAAAAATAAATTTACTTTAAAAAATGCTATTCAAAATCAAAAAGAATCAATCACTTTTATTGATATTAAGGATTCAATAATACTAGATAGATACCACTCTAACATATCTATTGTTCAATTTTATATAACTACAAAAGATTTTTTACAAAAACATCTATCAAAATTGAAACATATCCAAATTGACCCTGAATATGTCACTTCTAATACAACATCCCTTTTTAGATTTGCAAATGCATATTTAAAAACCCCACCCAGTTTTATAATTATTAATTTAGGAGAGTGCAAAACAACTTTAGTTATAATTGAAGATGGAGTTATAAAATCATCGAATACAATTAAAATTGGGTTCAGTAAAATCAAACTTTCTCATTTAGAAAATAAAAAATCTAATTCTTTAGATCAAATTGATTTAACCAAGCTTCCAAAAAAATCTTCCCTTAAAATTCTTTTAGATGAATTAAAAACTGAAATTGAAAAATCCATTAATGTATTTTATAAAAATAAAAATTTTGATGAATTAACATTGTTTTTTACAGGCTCAATTTCAGAAATCAAAGATTTAGACGTTTTTTTGAAATTTGACAAAACTAAAGTTGTAGATATTGATAAAAAAATACTGCTTAAACAAAACGATATTAAAAAATATGCTATAGCTATTGGCTGTGCCTTGGATATGGAAAAGAGGGATCTAATTTCTACTCAATTTAGAGTTAATGAATTTACCTCTAAAAAGATAAAACAAGCTATAGGAGCTTTGTCTTTTATTTCTTTTTCTATTATTTTATTTTTCACAATGTTTTTTCACTTTTATTCAAATAAATTATTAGATTCTAAGGAAAAAAGACTTTTTGATTTAGTTCAAAATTTTGAAAAAAAAGATTTTTTAAATATGAATAAAAATGTTTTATTAGAAAAAGCCTCCGCTTATCAAAAAATTGATCTTTTATCATCTATAATAAAAAAAGAGGCAAAAGACTTTCCCTTTTATCTAAAGACTTTAAAAGTAAGCTCTTTTTTAAAATATTTAAATAATTTGGATGATGTAAAAGATATTGAAATTAAAAAAATTCATTATGTTTTAGAGGAATTCCCTAATTTATCTAATAAATATTCCCCTTATTTACCTAAAATTGAAATTGAATTTTCAACTTCTGATATTTCTAATGCAAGAAAATTTCATATGTTATTATTAAATGAAAAAACCATTATAGATACTACAAAAGATATTAATTTAGATATTTTAAATAAAAATTTCAAAATCATTTTTTACTTAAAAAATAATATAGGATCTTAAAAATGAAAGATTTGTTTTTAGAAAAGCTTGGTCTGTATTTAATAAATAAAAAAAATAGATATATCATTTTTTTTACTATTATATTTCTTTTTGCGGCGAGCTTTACAATAAGTTACATGAAATACATGAAAATAAAAGCTGCTGAAGATAAATTTATTGATATTTCTTTATTTGCAAATGATACTCTAATAAAAAGAAAAAACCTTAAAGATTTTATCAATTCTAAAGTAAACAGCGATTCTAATTATTTAGAAGTTTTAGAAAAATTAAACCTTAAACAAAGCACCGTTTATTTTTTAAACTCTACTAAAACCCACATAGCATTTGAAAATAATAGCTCTCTCGAAAATAGATTAAACTTTTTAACTTCGAAGGAAAATAAAATTAATTTTAAAGAAGAAAAATTTAATTCCACAGAGTTTATCAAAGAAACGTTTCAAAAATTAATCTCTAAAGTTGAAGTTGATGAATCAGATTTAATTAAAATATTATCAATAATAGAAAATGAAAGCGAAAATAAACCTCAATTGATAATAACTGATTTTAAAATCGATAAAGCAAATTCTTCATCTTTTTTACTTGATCTAAATATTTTAAAAAGAGAGTTTTATAAAAAATTATGAATAAGAAAGTATATTTAATTTTATTTATTTATTTTATTGCTTTAAGTTGTTCCAATAAAAATCAAAACGACTTGATAAGCTGCTTACAAATAGTAGATAGAAACGGCCTTTCAGAAACTATTTCTTCAAAAGAAGAAATAGTTAAATATCAAAATACTGATTTTAATAAATCTCAACCATATCAAAAAGTTTTACGAATTTATAAAAATTCAAAAAACAAAGATTCCAAATCAATTTTAACTTCTTATCATCCAAATGGCGAACTTTTTAAATATTTAGAAATTAAAGATTCAAGAGCCTTTGGAAAATATATGGAATATCATCCAAATGGCATTTTAAAAGTTTTAGCAAATGTTATTGGAGGACCCTCTGATTTTGATGCGGCTAGTGATTGGATATTTGATGGTGAGTGCCAAGTTTTTTTAGAAAATCAAAAATTAGTCTCTAAATTTAATTATTTAAAAGGAAGCTTAGAGGGCAGTTCTTTTTTTTATTATCCAAATTCAAAAATCAAAAAAATTATTCATTATGAAAATAATAAGATAAATTTAGATATAATAGAATAATTAAATAACGAGAATTTAAATGCTAAAAGTACTTATAAAAATATTGTCAGGGGCATTGTG
>JAAKFI010000024.1 GCA_011065125.1 Candidatus Anoxychlamydiales bacterium
CTTTTATTCCCATATGTAAATCTTTTTGTATCGTAGAAAAACTTACTTCGCTATCTGTCGTATTCATTAAATTAGATGTTTTTTCAGGATGGATTTTAGATAAATATAAAGTTTCATTTGCATAAATGTTTCCGATCCCTGAAATTATTTTTTGATCCATCAAAAATACTTTAATTGCTTTTTTAGAGTTTTTTATCTTTTTTATAAATTCTAGCACGCTCATTTCGAAAGGATCCTTAGCTAAATCTTTAAAAAAAACAGCTGCTTTTTTTATTAGATATATTTTGCCAAACTTTCTAGGATCATAGTAGATGATTTTTTTATTGTTAGATAAAGTTAAAATGAAATGGTCATGTTTTTGAATGTTGTAATTTTTATCTTTTAGAAAGATATGCCCTGTCATTCTTAAATGAAAAATTAAATAATAAAAATCACTTAGTTCAAAAATTAAATATTTTCCCTTTCTTGATATTTTTTTTATTTTCTTATTTAATATTGAACTTATATTTAAGCTAGATTTGTCAATGATATTATTGCTAATAAGATTTAAAGAAATAATACTTAAGTTTTTTTCTAAATAAGAAATTAGATCATTTTTTATTACTTCAATTTCACAAAGTTCAGGCATGTATTTTAATCAGTTGCAGCTCTTTGAGGGTTTGCTGGTGGTGGCTGGTTTGCCTGGAAAATAGCTTGAATTATTCTATTAAAATCAATTTGGGTAACAATTCTTTCTTTAAATTGATCAAAATTCTGAATACCTACTCTATCAATTTGAAATAATGAAAAGCCAACAATAATTCCAGCAGTTAGTGGAGATACCAAAGATACAAAAAGAGCAAAAACTTTAATAGATACAGAATAAATAATAGCTCTTAATGGATCATTTAAAACTTTATTAGTAGGAGTTTTTAAATAGTCAGTTAAATCTCTTTTTATTACGTTGCCTTCAGGGATAGCCATAATTATACCTCATAAAATTTTTCAATAAATAATCTGTTTATAAAAATTTTTTTTCAAGAAAAAATTATTATTTTGTTAAACCATCATAAAATCCAATAAAGAATCCTTTTGCTCTACTAAAATAAGTAATATAATATTTTCCTAAAAAATTACCTATTTGATATCCATTCTCTAAAGGATTATCATTTACCCAACTACTTACAATTGGAAGAAGGCCTTTATTGGAATTTACTTCTACTTGTTGTTTTAATTCATCAACTTCTTTTAGAACAGAGTTGATAGCATTTTTTGCATTTAAAATCATATTTTGAATCAAATTATAATCAATAAATAATGAATTGATAAAACAAAAAGCTGAAATACTTGCAAGAGATACTATGTAAATTATAGGCAGGTTAGAAATATATAAAATAGGACAGCTAACTCCTAAAGCTCCACCTAATATTTTTAAAGCAGTAGCCATAATTATTGAAATGCTTGGATTGTTTTTTGTAAAAGAAGAAGAAGTCCAAACGGAGCTTTTGCAAGTATTAAATAATTGTTTAATGGCCATATAATCCTTAAATAAAATTAAAAAATAATTTTAATATCTCATTTAATAAAGAGCAAGAATGCAATTTTTATATAAAATAATTATTTATAAAAAAAATAGAATCGATATTTTTTTTAAAATTTGTTAAAATTCTTATAAAAATTAAATTTAAAAATATTTTTATGGAAAAACCAAAATACGATCATCAAAAGATAGAAAAAAAATGGCAAAAAATCTGGGAAGAAAAAGAGCTTTTTAAAGCTGATGATTCTTCTAAAAAACCAAAATATTATGTTTTAGATATGTTCCCATATCCATCAGGCGCCGGACTTCATGTAGGGCATGTAACTGGTTATACTGGAACTGATATTCTATCTAGATATAAAAGACAAACGGGATTTAATGTTCTTCATCCAATGGGATGGGATAGCTTTGGGCTTCCAGCAGAGCAATATGCAATAAGAACAGGGACTCATCCAAAAGATACTACAAAAAAAAATATTGAAACTTATAAAAGACAATTAAAATCTTTGGGTTTTAGCTATGATTGGTCAAGAGAGATTGCTACATCTAATCCTAAATATTATAAATGGACACAGTGGATCTTTACTAAACTTTTTGAAAAGGGTCTTGCATATGAAGCTGAAATTAATGTTAATTATTGCCCTGATTTAGGAACTGTTTTAGCAAACGAAGAAATAGAAAATGGTAAATCTAAAGAAGGAGGATATTTAGTAGAAAGAGTTCCTTTAAAACAGTGGGTATTAAAAATAACTAAATATGCTGATAGACTATTAGAGGATTTAGAAGATTTAGATTGGCCTGAGAATTTAAAAAAGCTCCAAATTAATTGGATAGGCAAAAGTATAGGAGCTAAAATTAAATTTTTTGAGACTAAAAAAAATAAAGAAATAGAAGTTTTTACAACACGGCCTGATACTCTATTTGGAGTTACGTATTTAGTAATATCTCCAGAGCATCCATTAGTTAATGAACTAACAATAGATTCTAGAAAAAAAGAAGTTGAAGAATATAAAAATAAAACAAAATTAAAAAGTGATCTAGAAAGAACTGATTTAGCAAAAGAAAAAACAGGTTCATTTACAGGTTCTTATGCTATCAATCCTTTAACTAATAAAGAAATACCTATTTGGATAGCAGATTATGTTCTAATCAATTATGGGACAGGCGCAATTATGTCAGTACCAAACCATGATGAAAGAGACTTTGAATTTGCTAAAAAATTTGATATTCCAATCAAATGTGTAATTGATCCGGATTTTAAAGATTTTGAGGGTGATATACCTTTGGAAGAATTAAAAAATGAAATCTTATCAGGAAACAGATGTTGGACTGGAAGTGGAAAATGCATGAATTCATCAAATGATAAAATTTCTATAAATGACCTTGAAATTGATGAAGCAAAAGAAAAAACCATAAAATTTTTAGAAGATGAAAACATTGGTAAAAAAGCAATTTCTTATAAATTAAGAGATTGGCTTTTTTCAAGACAAAGATATTGGGGAGAGCCCTTTCCAATTCTTCATTTCGAAGATGGAACTAAAAGAGCATTAGATTTAGATGAGCTTCCTCTTCTTCCTCCAAATTTAGATGATTTCAAACCGACTAAAGATGGCAAGTCTCCAATTGAAAAAGATAAATCTTGGATTAATATAATAGATAAAAAAACAAATAAAAAAGCAAAAAGAGAAACGAATACAATGCCCCAGTGGGCTGGATCTTGCTGGTATTATTTAAGATTTATAGATCCTAGAAATGAAGAAAATGCTTGGAGTGAAAATAATGAAAATTATTGGATGCCAGTTGATTTATATGTAGGCGGAGCAGAGCATGCTGTTTTACATCTACTTTATGCAAGATTTTGGCATAAAGTTTTATATGACTTAAAATTAGTTCATACAAAAGAGCCATTTAAGAAATATAGATATCAAGGATTGATTACAGCGCCATCTTTTAAAATAAAAGATGGAGCATATATAGAAGCTGATAAATTAACTTATGAAAATGATAAACCAACTTACAATGGCAAAGAAGTAATAGAACAAATAGAGAAAATGTCTAAATCTAAACTCAACGGTGTTACTCCAGATGATATCATTGAAGAATTTGGAGCTGACGCTCTTAGGCTCTACGAAATGTTTATGGGGCCATTTGATAGAGAAAAAATTTGGAATACAGACGCAGTAAGCGGCTGTAAAAGATTTTTAAATAGATTTTTTGATATGGTGCATTCAAATAAAGTAACATCTACTGATACAAAAGAAGGGTTAACATTAGCATATAAGCTTGTAGACATTGTTACCAAAGAGATAGAAAGCCTTGAATTTAACACTGCAATAGCTCATATGATGGAATTTATTAATGCATTTATAAAACTTGAAATCTACCCCGTTAAAGCATTAAAAATGGCAATTCAGATGTTATATCCATTTGCCCCTCATATTTCAGAAGAGTTTTGGGAGATTTTAGGGGAAAAAGAGTCTTTAACATACACATCGATTCCAAAAGTAGATAAATCATATCTTACTCAAGATACATTGACATATGTAGTTCAGGTAAATGGAAAATTAAGAGCAAGGTTTGATCTAAAAATTGATATTACAAAAGATGAGATTTTATCTATTGCAAAAGAAGATGAAAATGTTAAAAAATATTTAACAAAAGGTATTATAAAAGTAATATTTGTTCCTAAAAAACTTTTAAATATTGTAGTTAAAACTTAAATGAGTTTTTTATATAATTTATTACTTTTTTTATATCTTATTTTTTTATTTCCAAAGCTTTTAATGGATCATTTTTTTTTTAATAAAAAAAGAAAAGATCTACTATACAAACTAGGTATAAAAAAATATCATTTTGAAAATAATAAAAATCAAGATGTTATTTGGTTGCATGCTGTATCTGTCGGCGAGACGAAAGCTAGTATTACATTTTTAAATCTTTTAAAAAGAAAGTATCCCAATTCATATATTATAATTTCTAATACTACAGATACAGGGCATGTAGAAGCTAAAAAAAGTTTATTAGCAGATAAGCATATCTATATGCCATTTGATTTTTCATTTACACAAAAATATTACTTAAAAAAGTTAAAGCCAAAACTTATAATTTTTATTGAAACAGATATATGGTATAACTTTTTAAAATACTCTAAAAAATACAATTCTAAGATCTATTTAGTAAGCGCCAAGATATCGAAAAGATCGGCTAATAGATATTCCAAAATACCTTTTTTTTCAAAAAAGTTATTTTCCTATTTTGATAATATTTTATGTCAAAACGAAGAGTATTTAAATAGATTCATTTTAGCAAACGCTAAAAAAGATATTTTGAAAGTTACAGGTAATATTAAGTTTGATAATAAACCTCAAATGCTAACTTTAGAAAACAAACAAAACTTATTGCAAAAATTAAAACTACAAGATAGAAAAGTTTTAACTATAGCATCTACTCATTACCCAGAAGAAAAGCTTATTTTAGATCAGTTAGAAAATGTTTTTGAAAAGATAAGTAATTTAAAAATTATATTAGCTCCAAGACATATTAATAGAATAAATGAAATAGAATCTTTATTAATTCAAAAAAAAATATCGTATATATATCTATCCAATATTGATAAACAAAATGGAAATGAAAAAATTATATTAGTAGATTCAATGGGGAATTTAAATGATATATACCAAGTAAGTGATCTTGCTATTGTAGCTGGTAGTTATATTCAAAGGGTAGGGGGGCATAATATTTTAGAGCCTATCGTTTTAAATACATTTGCTTTTTTTGGACCATTTATGCACACACAAAAAGATTTAAAGGATATAGCTTTAAAATACAAATGCGCTCAAATGGTTGATATAGATAATTTATTAATTGAAGTATTAAACTTTTTCAATATTAATAATCATAAAATTTCATTTGATCAAAATATAAAAAGTTTAAATTTAAACCTTCAAGGATCTTCAAATCAATCAATTTCTTATATTTATTAATATTGTTCAGTTATGGATAGTGGAGATGGAGATTCTTGATATTTATCAGTCTCTATCATAAATTCTTCTAAAGAAAAATCATAAGAAATATCTTTTGGTGTTATTACTAGAGTTTCTGGATTGTATAAGAACGCTTGTGCAATTTGAGCTATTAAATATTCATCATGCCTTTGCTCATTTATTCTTTTAATTTCTTGGATTCTTTCAAAAGCTTTTTTTACACATGCAAATATTTTTTTTTCTTCAGAATTAAGGAATGGTGGATTGAAACGACTCATTAAAAATCCTTCATAAGATTCTTCTAAAAGAAAGCTAACAGGAAGTAAATCGTTAAAATAATAAAGAAATAGGTTTTTAAAATCACTTTTATCTATAGGGCTTATAGTTAATTGGTCGACTATTTGAAAAAGATTATCAATTAATGGGCTTTCAAAAGATATTATAGAGATTGACATTTAAATTTCCTTATTTTTAATTTATTTAATTTTGTTTAAATTTCATCATTATACATAATGTCGGTAGGAGAGACTTTTTTATCTGATTTTTTAGGAACAAAATGTATCCTAAAATCATCTGTTTCTAGATTTTCATAATATTGTATAATAGTTGGATGATTGCAAATAAAAACATTCATAATTACTGTATGTGTTTAATTTAAAAGTTAATATTGATATTGTACTTTATTTAATGAAAAAATGTAATTTTAAAATTATTAATAAGTTGTTTAAAAAAAACTTTTGTCTAATTTTCTATAAAACATCTAAGAATCAAGAATTTTATATAAAATTTATTCTTGCAAGATATCTAAGTATTTTATATTATATTGTTTAAATTTATCGCGGGGTGGAGCAGTGGTTAGCTCGTCGGGCTCATAACCCGAAGGCCAGAGGTTCGAATCCTCTCCCCGCCACCATTGCATTTCTTAAAATTTTCAAAATATAAAAAATTAAAAACTCTTTTAATAATTTCTTGTTAAATATTATATAGATTGATATATTTTTTATTAAAATTATGGCGGCATAGCTCAGTTGGTTAGAGCATCGGAATCATAATCCGAGGGTCGTTGGTTCGAGTCCGACTGCCGCTAATCTTATAAATTTTAAAAATTAATTAAATTGTATTATTTGAGAGTTTTATAAATATCTTTTCTATGTCCAATATTGACAACTAAAATTAATAAAATAGAATCTTTAACTTGGTATATGATTCTATAATCACCAGATCTAATTCTAAAAAGATCTTTTTGATTTATTAATTTTTTTGCATTTGTTGGCCGAGGATTGTTAGATAATTTATCTATTTTTCTAGCAATTTTTTTAAGTTCAGATTTTTCGATTTTTTTAAGGTTTTTAATAGTAGGTTTAGATAATTTAATTTTGTACATTATATTCCTAAATCAGATTTAACTTTACTCCATGCAACGGAACCATTTTTTTTGATATCTTTAAGTGCTTTTGTAGCATCTTCTATATCAATTCTATCCTCTAAAGCTTCTAAAAATTCTAATTCTTCCATAGAAATCATTGCAGCTAATTTTTTACCTCGTCTTGTAAAAATAATATGTTTTTTAGAACCATAAGCAATTTTATTTACAATTTCTGGAAATTGCTCTCTAGCTTTTGACATTGGTACATTAGACATTATAAACATTTCTCCTTTTTTTTGTTGTACGAATTGTACTAAAAATACAGTTCGATTGTCAAAGAAAAAATTATAGAATATCATAAATTTTAAAAATTTTTACTTTACCTTCATAGATCTAAAAGAAGAGTTTTTAGAAGAATTATCTCTATTAGTTAATAATGAGCGTTTTCTACCATATCATAAAAAATTTATAGATGAAAATGGCGAAATAACTGTTATCTTTTACGATTAAGACTTGCCCTTACTATCAACCCATTCAAAAAAGCTTTTCTCACAAATCTTAGTCATACTTTTTTCTCGTTGTTAATCCATAGGTTTAAAAGAAATCTTAGGGCAATCAAATAAGCAGGTATAAAGACTAGCCACCAACTCACCTCATTGAAACCCGATATGAAAATAGTTTTCTTTGCCATAAAGAACCAGCCCATTATTAAATGAGTTTTATGAGAAAGTATAAATATTTATAAAAATTTTCCTAAAAACCGCTGTTTTCTTATATAATCTTATATAATCTCATATAATTAAAGTATAAGATTTAAATCTTTCCTTATAAAGCACTTAGTTTTTTTTATCATCGAAGCGCAATTTGAGTAATTTGAAGTTTATTATACAATCTTATATAATCTTATATAGTTAAAATAAAGGATTCTTATGTTAAAAAAACGTTTTGAACAAAGATTAAATTCTCTTTCTTCTGAGCTTTGGATGAAAATAGCCCAAATTGATGAATTAAAAGGTCAATGGATTGCTGGCATCAACTTAAGCACCCAAGTTTTAGGTCGTTTAAAACGTTCTATTCTTATCACATCTACCGGAGCTTCGACCCGTATAGAAGGAGCTCGATTATCTGATGAAGATATTGAAAAACTCATGAGAGGTTTAGATATTCAAAAATTCACCGATCGTGACAAACAAGAAGTGAAAAGTTACTTTGAGCTACTGGAAAATGTTTTTAATGCATGGAAAACTATTAAACTCTCGGAAAGCATTATTAAACATTTTCACAAAGAACTTTTAAAATATGTACAAAAAGATAAAGTTCATCGAGGAGAATATAAAAAAAATGAAAATAAGGTACATATGATTGACAAAGAAGGCCAATCAATTGGAGTTCTTTTTGATACGACACAAGCTTTTTTGACTCCAAAAGAAATGCAAGAATTAGTAGAATGGACTCAAGCAGCTCTTCTTGAGAAAAAAAATCATCCGCTTTTAATCATCGCAAATTTTATTGTTGAGTTTCTGCAAATCCATCCTTTTCAAGATGGTAATGGACGACTTAGTCGCATTCTGACAAACTTGCTTCTGCTTAAAACAGGTTATTTATATATGCCTTATGTTTCACATGAAAAACTAATAGAAGATAACAAACCAGATTATTATATGGCGCTTAGGAAAAGTCAAAAGACTTTCAAAACTTCCCATGAAACCATTACACCTTGGCTTGATTTCTTTTTAGAAAATTTGCTTCAACAATCAAAAATAGCAATTGAATTACTTTCTAAAGAAAATATTGAAAAATTTTTATCTGTTAAACAATTAGCTGTATGGCAATATATCCAAACTGTTGATGAGGCTACACCGAAAGAAATAGTAGAAAAAACAAAAATCTCTAGACCTACTGTTAATCAAATACTTGATAAATTAATTCGTCTAAAAAAAATTGAACGTTTAGGTCTTGGTAGAAGCACAAGATATCGCAAGTTATAAAAGCTTTTTTTTCAAAAATTTTGGAAGTGATTTTGTGATCAAAGCTATAAACCACCATCTTTTTGTAATATATGCTATATCTTTTTTCTTTTTTATAGCTTGATAAATTTGTTTCGCGGCTTTTTCTTTCGAAGCTAACCAAAAGACACCTTCACCTTGAGCCATTTTAGTATCTACAAATCCCGGTCTAATATCTGTGATTGTTATAGGTAATTTGGATTTGTAAGCATGAAGAGCTAAGCCTTGAAGATAATTTGAAACAAAAGCTTTTGAGGCGCTATATGCAGGAGAGCCTGAATTAGGCATTAAAGCTGCTATAGAAGATATCCCAACTAAATGTCCTTTTTTTTGTTTTAAAAAATAATGATAAGAAGCCATTGTCAAAGCTGTGAAACCTGTAACATTTGTATCGATAGTTACTTTTTCTTTAGACCAGTCAAAAATTTCTTTACCCCAAGCCTTACTGGAAGTAGAAAATCCTGTTCCTGCATTTACAATTATAAGATCAACTTCATTCATTTCTTCTATAAGTTCAAATAAAAGATTTGTTGCATCAAGATGAGTTATATTGATTTTTTTTATAAAAGATTTATTAGGCAATTCTTTCTGAAGTTCTTTTAATAATTCTTCCCTTCGTGCCACAAGACCTAAAATATAATCATTTTTAGATAAAACTTTAGCTATTGCTTTTCCTATTCCGGAAGATGCTCCGATTACTATAGCTTTTTTCATTTAACCCCTAAACTTATAATTGATATATTAATACGTTTAAACTATGAAAAATACCTTTTTTTAGATACTGCATATCACATTTTTCAGCAATTTTTATGGAAGCTATATTTTCTGGTTCTATATAGCAATAAATTTTTTCATTAGAAAAATACTTTCTAAAATATCTGCAACATGCTTTTACAGCTTCTTAAGCATATCCAAATTCCCAATAATTTTTCATAAATCTAAGGCTTGTGCAACAACACTATCAAAATAAGGTCTTGAAAAGATTTTATGTTTATAATACATGTAAATATATTATGGGAACAAAACAAAAAATATATATTCCAGTAAAAAACAAATTAATATTATTAGCATTAATTTTTGCCAATTTTATGATAGTATTAGACGTATCTATTTTGCCAGTTGCGTTGCCAACAATTCAAAAACTTTTTCATTCTAGCTCTGAACAGCTTCAATGGATGGTAAATAGTTATTTACTGACTTTAACGATATTAGTAGCTTTAAGCGGAAAAATATCAGATATTTTTGGACATAGAAAAATATTTATTTTAAGTTTGGTATTATTTTGTGTTTTTTCATTTCTTTGTGCAATTTCTCAAAATAGTTTTCATTTAATTATTAGTAGATTTTTGCAAGGAATAGGAGCTGCTTTGATGATATCCTCCATTACTCCTTTACAAATAGATTGTTTTCCTAAAAATCAAAGAGGGAAAATTATGGGTATTATTGCTTCAGGTGGATCTTTAGGCTTTGCTATAGGACCTTTTGTTGGAGGGATTTTAACTCAGTATTTCAGTTGGCAATATATTTTTTTAATAAATGTTCCAATCTCAATTATCGGAATTGTTATTGCTTTTTTTGCTATTCCTAAATCTAAAAAATCATATGAGAAAATAGATTTCAAAGGAACTTTTTCTTTTATGATAGCTGTTTCTTCCATAACTATTGCACTTATGCAGGGGAAAGAATGGGGATGGGGATCATTTTCAACTTTATTTTTATTTTTCTTTTTTATTTTTTTTTCAATAATTTTATATATTTCAGACAAAAAAGCAAAATATCCTTTTATTGATTTTTCTTTATTTAAAAATAAAATATTTTTATGTGCTCTCATCGCTATTTGTGTAGTTTCTATTGTTCGCATGATGACAATTTTTTGGGTGATTTATTTTCAAAATGTATTGGACTTTTCTCCAACATATTCTGGAACATTACTAATGATTTCTGCTATACCAATGTTGTTTATTTCGGTTTATGCGGGTAGATTTGTTGATAAATATGGACCTAGAAGTTCTATATTGACAGGACTAGTTGCTTTGATATTATCCTTTTTATTGATTGTTTGTGGCTTGTCAATAGGTAATGTTGTGCTTTTAAGCATAAGTCTTTTTTTACTTGGAATAGGATTATTATTTACATTGATTGCATCATATAATTCGGGATTGAGTAGTATTTCTTCAAATAAAAGGGGGATAGCAGGTGGTGTTTTAAATTCTTTTAGAAATCTAAGCTCTAGTTTAGGAATTGCTATTTTAGGGGCTATATTTTTAAATGCTCAGTTTAAAATATTCTCTTTTAGCTTAAAACAAAATCCTGATACTAAAAATTTTGATCCTAATATTTTTGAAGGACTTTTATCAAAATCCTCAAAAGCCATAGAGGCTTTTACAGGGGTTTCAACTTCTATTCAAAATGAAATTGTTACTGCATTGAAATCTTCATATACTTATGGTATTAATCTTTCTAATTTAATTTCTGCTTTTTTAATAGCAGGTGTTTTATTTATTATTCTGTATTTTTTTAAACCAAAGAAAAAGAAAGAAAAAATAAATTTAAAAGAAATTTCAAAAGATCATATATTTGATTGAACTTTCGAAGAGAGCATTGTTTTTATTTGTAGTTAAAGGTTAATATTAAAAGAAAACAAATAGATAGATATTTGATCATGCTTATTTTTCTTTAAAATTTAGATAAAAGAAACAATGTTTCCAATTGTTGATTAATAAATTCAGCTCCTTTTTCTAATGAACAGTCCACATGTTTAATTAATCTATGATAATAGAATGCGCAAGTCTGATCGCCTAATTGCATTAGATTAAGGTCTAAAGTATGTACAAAAACAGGCTTATTATAGGCAAGAGATGCTCCTAATTCAGTATGAGTTCCTTTCCCTCCTGGAAGTAAAACAACAATAAAATCAGCATGTTTTATTGCATCTACCATATTTTCTCCTACTTCTTTTAATCGCTTTAATGATGTTTTTTTTATACTTCCATGTATAGTCCAATCATAAGTGATCATATGACCTAATTTATTTAAAGTGTCTCTTATTAAATTGTGCTCTTTAGCTCTTTTAATGCTTGTTGCTATGTAGTACTTCATAAAAAACCTACTTTCCGTTTATATATAAATTTTACAAAAAAAAATCTAAAAAATAAATATTTATGTTTTTTCTTTATTAAAAAGACTTAATACAATTTGAATCCCATTTTTTTTACAATTTTTACCCACTAGCTAAAAATAACCAGCAATATATTACAAAAAGCTACAACAGAAAAATTTTATTTAACTTTTTAAAACTTATTTTGTTAAGCTTTGTAGCTTGTTGATTTCTAAAATGAATAAAAAAAATCTAGGTTAATATAAATTTATAGATTTTATAGATAAAAATCATTTATTACTGGAAAAAATTTAGAGAAGATTTAACAAAAAACCTTCTCCTTTATGCTTATCGTTTATTAATATCTGCCCCAATTTCAATTTGAGGTAAATGATCGGATGATTTTTTTATTCCTAAATTGAAGCTTCCTGTAAAAAAGACAGATGCACTATCCCACTTTTTTAAATCTTCACTAAAAAAGAAATTTTTATTTTTAATTTGCAAATAGAAATCTTTTTTTAGTGTTGCCATTGGATAGTTATTCTCTTCACTTGGTATTAGTTGAAAATACTCTCCTTTTAAAAACATTTTCAAGGGAAGAGTTGTATCTTTCTTTAGCAAAATTATATTTTTTTCATCCCAGTTTTCAAATAAATAAATATCCATTTTATCTTCAGGAATATTTTCTAATTTTTGAAAAAATTCAGAATCAAAAACATCATCAATAGTTACTATCTGATTAATTTCATTAGAAAAAGCAAAACTTGAAAAGCCAAGCAATGCACAAAATATTAGTTTCTTCATATTTACGTCTCCTTTTACTACAGTCGTAGTATTTAATGTTAAAAAAAATTAAAAAATCAAGATTTTACCTAAAAGTAAAGCTAATAATCCTATAATTAGTAATCCGTGTTTTATATATTTTAATAGTGTTAATTCTTTAATGTTCCCTGCCATTGATAAATATTTGATGCGTTTTAGTATTGAATATTTATTTGCAAAGGCCATAGGATGATATGCTAAAGATTTACTAGAAAACTTATGTAGAGCAGTTGCTAGATGTAAATAATTAGTTTTTATTTTTTGATCACAGGCACATTCCTTTGTAAAATTCAATTTTCTTTGCCAATAAAAAAGTAGAGGGTTGAAACAAACTATCGAAAGTAAAAAAGAAAAGAATATTGAAAAATAATAATCAAAAAAATGAATATGTTGCATTTCGTGATAAATAATCGCATTAATTTCTTTATCTGTTAAAAAACTTTGAAAATTATAAGGAAAAACAATAATCCAATTTTGGGTATCTTTTAAAACACAAGGAGATGGTAGTTGGTGTGAAATACCAAAAATAATTTTTTTACTTATAATTCTATTTTGTAAATCACTATCAGAAATAGAAAAATTGATTGGTTGAACTTGATTAATAATTTGCTTATTTTTATGTTTATTTTTTTTATAAGTAATAATAAATTTTATTAATCCAAATACACTTATCGATAAAAATAATATTACAAAAAACAAAACACAGTATTTTCCAATAGTCATAGCAAGAATGTCTGTTATAGTGAATGTCATCCGATTAGATAAATGAAAATATATATTTATTGTAGGTAAAACTTTTTTTATTTCAAGTCCAATAGTTAATGTTCTGGATCCAACTTCACATAAAATAGGGTTAATATTTTGAAATAAAGCCCATTTAGAAAAATTATAAAGAATTAAATCTAAAAATATTTTTAGAAAAGGAATGCATCTAGCAAAATAGATTAATCTAAAATTTTTTATTCTAAAAATGAATATAAATATTTCAACAAAAATACAAGAAATTAAAAATACTAAAATACTATTTAGAAAAAAATTAAACAAAAACAATATCGCTATACTCATTTATTTTTTCTCTTTTTTCATTTTTTGAATTAATTCATCTATTTTATTTAATTCATCTTTAGTAATTTTTGAGTTATTTTCCAAAAGACAAGAGACCATTTCTACAGAATTATTTGAAAATAGCTTTTTCTTAATTCTATCTAAAAACTTAGAAAAATAATTTGAATCGCTAAGCCAATAAATATAGCTACGAGATATTTTATCTCTTTTTAAAATATTTTTTTCATAAAGCCTGTTCATGACAGTCATTATTGTTGTATAGGCAATTGAATTTTTTAAAAAAGAATGAATATCTTTAACTGTAGCTTTTTTCTTTTTTTGAATTTCTTGGAGGATAACAGACTCAAGTTCCCCAAATTGTCTTTTGCCATTCATCTAAATTTCCAACGGTAATTTTTTTTATATAACACAATTTACTACGACTGTAGTATTTTAATCAAGTTTTTTTATTTCTTTGTCGATTCTTCATATGTCATAGATAATTTAATAAGAATTATATCAAGTTATAAAAGCTTTTTTTTCAAAACTTTTGGAAGTAATTTTGTGATCAAAGCTATAAACCACCATCTTTTTGTAATATATGCAATATCTTTTTTCTTTTTTATTGCTTGATAAATTTGTTTCGCTGCTTTTTCTTTAGAAGCTAACCAAAAGACACCCTCTCCTTGAGCCATTTTAGTATCTACAAATCCTGGTCTAATATCTGTGATTGTTATAGGTAATTTGGATTTGTAAGCATGAATAGCTAAGCCTTGAAGATAATTTGAAACAAAAGCTTTGGAGGCGCTATATGCAGGAGAGCCTGAATTAGGTATTAAAGCTGCTATAGAAGATATCCCAACTAAATGTCCTTTTTTTTGTTTTAAAAAATAATGATAGGAAGCCATTGTCAAAGCTGTGAAACCTGTAACATTTGTATCGATAGTTACTTTTTCTTTAGACCAGTCAAAAATTTCTTTACCCCAATCCTTACTGGAAGTAGAAAATCCTGTTCCTGCATTTACAATTATAAGATCAACTTCATTCATTTCTTCTATAAGTTCAAATAAAAGGTTTGTTGCATCAAGATGAGTTATATCGATTTTTTTTATAAAAGATTTATTAGGCAATTCATTTTGAAGTTCTTTTAATAATTCTTCCCTTCGTGCCACAAGACCTAAAATATAATCATTTTTAGATAAAACTTTAGCTATTGCTTTTCCTATTCCTGATGAAGCCCCAATTATAATAGCTTTTTTATTCATTTTTCATCTCTTGTAAATGAAGATATTTATTCTACAATGTCAAGAGAATTTAAAAGAAGAAATTGGTTATAAAATTCAACTTAATAGATTAAAATACTTGGGAACCTTATTAATCATTCAAAAAGAAGGGGTTCATAATGCTCATAATGTATTTATTTGTAATATGGATGATGCAATTACTATTAAAGTATCTATCTGAATGTTTATATCTATTAAAGTATCTAATATTCAATTAATTGCGAATTATTGTTTAATTATTTGATTAATTATATATAAACCTATAATATAGGTTATATAACCTAGAAAGGAGGTTGTTGTGCTTGAATCAATTTTTGGTGGGAAAAATATTGAAAGAATACTTTTTTATATTTTAATAAATAAATCATGCTATGCTACTCAATTAAGATTTGTATTTAATACTTCTTTATCACCTTTTCAAAAAGCCTTAGACAGACTTGAATCCGGAAATATTCTTGTTAGTTTTTTAGAAGGGAAAACCAGAATCTATAAATTTAATCCAAGATATCCTTTTTTAAATGAATTAATAAACTTTTTAAAAAAGGCTTATGAATTTATGCCCGATGAATTTAAAACTCAATTTTATGAGCCTAAAATCAGAAAACGTCCGCGACGAAAAGGAAAAATATTATGAAATCTATCAACTATAAAAAAATTACGCTAGAACAACTAGCCGCAATAATATCAAATAAATTAACTGAACATAATATTGATAGTATTTTAGTTGGAGGAGGTTGCGTTTCAATTTATTCTAAAAATCGTTATCAATCATATGATTTAGATTTTATCACTTATCAAGATATGAAAAAAGTTGAATTAGCATTAAAAGAATTAGGATTTATTAAAAAAAATCGTCATTTTGAACATAAAGATTGCCAATATTTTATTGAGTTTGTTTCTCCTCCTGTTGCTATAGGCAGTGAACCAGTTCATAAATTTGAATACCATAAAACTAAACTCGGTACAATTAAAATGCTAACACCGACAGATAGTATTAAAGATAGATTAGCAAGTTATTATCATTGGAACGATTTGCAAGGGTTAGAACAAGCTCTTGACATTTGCCATGAAATAAAAAAGATTGATCTAAATGAAATCAAAAATTGGTCTGAAAAAGAGGGTTATTTGAATAAATTTCAACGTTTTTTGAGCCTGTTGCAATCTGAAAGTCAATAAAAATTAAAATTGATAATATTTTCTTTCTTTTAAGACATTTAATTATTAAGTCTAAAGTTGTAATAGTTAGTTTTGAAGAGTTAGTTCCATCAGGCCAGATTATAGAAAAATTTATATTGACCAAGAAACTGTGCATCTTTGTTACAATAAATTTTGTGAAAAAGCTTTGAAAGAAAAGATTGATTCTTTAAGAGACGAATTAAACTAAGATTAGTTTTTTACGTTGTAAGATAAAAAATAAAAATGAAATAATTGCTTTTTTAATTTTTAAAATCTAAGAGGTTTCAATGAAGATTTTTTATATATTAATTTCATACATATTTATAACTAATATTTTTTCAAACACAACTGAAACACCAAATAATTTAGAAGTTATAAAAAATAGCCCTTTTCTTTCATATAGCGCAGAATTTATTTTTAAAGAAAAAGATAAAAAAAAAGCTAAAATCATAAGAGAGGGACTTGCAACTCCTAGATATTACTATGATCTTTATGATGAAAATAGCAATCATATAGCTAGAGGCGTTACAAGGTTTTTTTCACTTGGATTATTAAATCCATATTTAATGGATATTGATGTATATAATTCCAATTTATATTTAGGAAATATTTCAGGGAAAATTATAAAAAGATCAAGAGCTAAATTTATGTTTTATGATGAAAATGGCATAAATACAGCTATTGCTTATTTAGATGCTAAAAAACCAGATTTTATAATAGTATCAGCAAAAAATGAAACAGAGATAATTGCTAAATTAATCGGCAGTGTATATGGAGATGTTTGCGTAGTAAATATAGAATTTGTAAAAAATAATTCTGATTTAGATCCTAAACTTTTGAAAATATTTACAGCTTTTGTATCTGATTTTTATGAGAAATTTTTAGAACCACCAAAGCAGATTCATCATTATCATACAACATATAATACTACATATAGAAATTAATAAAAATTTGCTTAATTTTATCTTTGTTAAATAACTGTTCTATTGTTTGGTTGTCATTATATATATATCATGATATATCGAAGAAAAAAGAGGTATATCATGTTAAAAAAAAGAATTTTTGCAATTATTTTAGTGATTTTAGGGGTAGCTTCATTAGTTGTTTCTTTTTATATAAAAGGGGAAGTTAGAAAAGGAAGAGGCGAAATTAAAAGTGCTCAAGAAAAAGTAGATATGGGTAAAAAACTTTTTTCAATAAATCCTTATACCAAAGAAGTTGGTAAAGGCCTTACAAGTGGAATAGAGCGAAAAATAAAAGAAGGAAAAGTAAAAGCAGATACTTATGAAGCTATTTCAAATTGGCTTTTAGCAGGTGGTATAATTTTTATTTTTATAGGTGGCGCGCTAATAATAATAAGAAAAAAAAGTAAATAATTGCGTAATAATTAAATTTAACTCAGATTTTATTTTAAGTCTTTTTATAGATGGTAATCTATAATTGCTCTTAATTTATTAGAATTTAATAATTTTTCTGTGTTGTAATAAATTAGATCAAAAGCAACATGATTTAAATTGATACAATTTTATTTGAAAACAATACTTTTCTTAAGCATTATTAAGGGGATTTTTAAAATTGGACTTATCAAATGATTGAGAAAATAAAAAAAATAATGGAAATTGAACCGCATATTGAAGAAGATGCTTTGATAGCTTTTGATTTGGATAATACTTTAGTTACCTCTTCTTCATATTACGGTAGTGTAAATTGGGAAGAGGATCTTATAGAAAATTTTCTTAAAGAAGGCCATATCTTAGATGAAGCTATCACAAAAGCTTGCGACATGTGGTATAAAGCTCAGAATAAAGTGCAATTAAAACTTATTGAAAACAATACCATTGAATTTATCAATAAGTGGAAAAACACATGTAATATAATAGGTTTAACTGCCAGATCAGCTGGGATTAAAGATATAACAATACAAAATTTAAAATTAAATAATATAATATTTAATGATTTTAAAGAGCATTATTTAGAACTTTTTCATGGAGGTGTTTTATTTTGTAGTGGAAAATCAAAAAGCATATTACTTACAAATTTTTTAGAAAAAATTTTAAAAAATGAAAAACCAAAAAAAATTTTAGTAATTGATGATAAAAAAAATAATTTAGAAGATATTTTAAATTCAGCCTTGATTAAAAACTTTGAAATAAAATGTTTTCATTATTTAAATATGCCAACTTTTAAAACAAATGAATAAAAAGTTTATATAAAAAAAGGGTTTTAAATATGTATGGTCCTAATCCCAATACTAAATATCCGTTTGAAGCTTTACCTTTCGAATTTGAAAATAAAAAAAGAATCATTTTTTTAAAAAATTTCATTATTAATAAAAATATCAAAGTAGGGGATTATACTTACTATGATGATCCCAATGGGGCTGAAAATTTTGAGAAAAAAAATGTCCCATATTTGTATCCTTTTTCAAAAGAGAAATTAATTATTGGTAAATTTTGTGCAATAGCTACAAATACGATATTTATTACAAGCTCTGCTAATCATAAATTAGATGGATTTTCTACATATCCTTTTGCGATAATGGGTAATGGTTGGGAAGAACAGCAGGATTTAAGTGATTTACCTAATAAGGGAGATACTATAGTTGGAAACGATGTATGGTTTGGCTATGATTCAACAATAATGCCTGCTGTAAAAATAGGTGATGGAGCTATTATAGCTTCAAAATCTGTTGTTGTAAAAGATGTACCTGCATATTGTATAGTAGTTGGAAATCCAGCAAAAATCATTAAAAAGCGTTTTGATGATTCTGTTATAGAAGAACTTTTAAAAATCAAATGGTGGGATTGGTCAAAAGAAAAAATAACTAAAAACATTAAAATTATAATTAAAAGTGATATAGAATTGTTAAAAAAAGCAAACTTTTAAGAAAAAAAATGAGTAAAAACATCTTTTATTATTAAGAATCAAATTATTTATCTGAAAATATTTTATCTAAATTCATTACAAAACTAGAAAGTGTTACAGCCCCAACTCTTGCCAATCCTCCAGATATCACTTTACGCCCTAAAATTCTAATAGAGTTAATATATCCCCAATTTCTAGTTATATCCATTGCTTATTAGCTCTTAAAATGTCAAATGGAGAGGCTCTTTTTTTTAACTAGTTATAAAATTCTATTTAGATCTATAATTAAGATTGAATATTTCAAAGTAAAATTAAAATGACTAAATTTAAAGCAATTTCATTATTTTTTTTTTTACTTGTGTTAACAAGTTGTTCTATACAAACTAAAGCATATAAAAAATTAGAAAAAGAAAATGAGGGAACATTTCAAACTTGGCTAAGACAAAATAATGAAATAAATTACTATAGTGAAAATTTAAGCTTAAATGAAGCTGTGAAAATTTCTTATACTTACAATAAAAAATTATTAGCTTCAAATGAAAAAAAATATTTTGCAAAAGCTAAAGTTTTAGAATCGCTTTATAATTTCCTTCCAGCTATTGAACCTTTAGGTTCTTATACATATTTAGATTCTCATGCAAAACTTCAAACTAATTCAGGTGAAATCAAAGTTGGAAAAAAAGAAAATGCATCCTTTACTCTTCAAGCTACACAACCTATTTTTAATGGAGGAGCTCTTTTATCTGGATATAGAGCTTCAAGATATGGATCTTTTATAGTTAATGAAAATATTTTATCAGGATATCAAAAATTATACTTTGAAGTGGCTAAAGCATACTATGATATTCTTTTATCTCGAAAACTACTTGAAGTTTTTGAGCTTAGTTATAAAAGCGCAAAAGAGCACTATGACGAAGTTAAGATAAAGCATGAAAATGGTCTTGCTTCAGATTATGATTTACTTCGTTCAGAAGTTGAAGTTACAAATTTTAATGCAAATTTTATTAAACAAAAAAATAAAGTTTCAATATTTAAAACTACTTTTTCAAAACTTCTAGGAATGAATCAAGACTATCAATTTAACTTAGAAAATATTTTAGAATTTAAAGATTTTCAAATAGAAGAAAAAGAGATAATGAAAACATCTTTTTTATCTAGACCTGATTTAAAAGCGAAACATTTTGAAGTAAGCGTACAAAAACAAATGTTAAATATAGCAAGAAGTAATTACCTCCCTAAAATAAATTTTCAAGCAGCACAAAGATGGGGTGCTGAAGATTCAAACATAACAACTCCGGATAGATGGGCAAAAGATTTAAGTGCTAGAATATTTTTAAAATGGGATATTTTTGATTTTGGTAATAAAAGATCTAAAGTAAGACAGCAAGCAGCTCTATTAAGAGAAAAACAATATTTATTAAAAGATATAAAAGAAACTATTCATTTAGAAGTAGAACAAGCGATATTAAATTTAAAAGATGCTATTGAATTTGTAAACTCACAAAAACTTGATTTAAAAAGAGCAAAAAATGCGCTTATGCTTGCTCAGGTTGGATTTAAAGAAGGGCTAAAATCTCAAGTAGAACTCTCTGATGCACTTCTTTCTATGACTAATTCTCAAAGTTTATATTATCAAGCGCTATATCAACATTAGCATACTCTTTAAGGT
>JAAKFI010000025.1 GCA_011065125.1 Candidatus Anoxychlamydiales bacterium
AGCTCTTTTAATAAAGAAGATAATTAAGCCTCGTTAAAAGACTTATCTTCTTTTCGATTTGCCACACTCGAAGCGAGACTCGACCCTTACGCAGGATTGCACGCATGGGATTTTAAGTCTTCCACTTATAATAAAAACCTATACTTAAATAATTAAAAAAGAAGGAATTTAAACAAAAAATGTTTTAGTTAAATTTAGTGATTTTTAGAAAATTTTGAAAGAATAGTGTCCCATTTTTGTCCCATTTTGTTTTGAACTGACAATAAAATATAATTCACTCTCTTCATCCATTCTGAGTCAATATATTAACTTTTATCAGATTTCTAAAAGTTACCTATTGCATGAAATTGTATAAAAAAAACAGTTTTTATTTTTTTTGATAATTTAATACAAAGAATCAAGATACGGGAGAAATATATTATAAAGAGCCTCAGGTCCTCTAGACACTAAATCATCAGGAGATGCTGCAACTACTACTCCAGAAAAGAACATTTCATCAATTTTTTCAGGTATAGTTTCTCCACAAAAACTAATTTGCCACACACCGCCACCACTTATTCCTTGAAAGTTTGATGGTAAAACATCTTTTGTTGTACCAAATTCATGATCACATCTATCAGCATCCCGATCAAAAGGAGCATGGACATGTTTAAGTGGATCGGTTTTATATTGTCCTCCAGAAAAAAATGGTCCATCAAATTTGGATATAATGATATTACTTTTATCATGCTTTGCTTGTTCTCGTGGAAAACCTACGATCCCCCAACACCAATTGTTGTTTAAAGCACAATATTTTTTAAAATTAGATGAATATTTTTCCTGATATTTTTGTAAATCAACTACTTGTTTGTTTGATTCTTTGAGAAGCTCATTAAATATATTTTCATCAATTTCTATAAAGCAAATGTCTAAAGTACTAGAATTCCATTTAGCATCAGCTCTGCTTAAAAGTTTTATTCCTTCTGAAGTTTCAAGATATCTTATTTTCTTTATTGGAATTCCTTTTATAAAATAAGTATTAGGATCATTGGTTTTTATTGAAGGAGCAAAAATTTCTTTTATATTTAAATGTTTTGCCAAAACGTGAGTAGCCGTTAAGAACCCATAAAAATTTTTATATGTAGCAAATGTAAGAGTCCCTCCAAATGTCAAATCATTTTCGGAAGAAAATGGCATGGTATATATAAATGTTTTTTTTGCTATTTTTTTAGCAAGATCGGTTCCTCTTAAATCAGATAATGGAAATGTTTTGTTATTCATCTTCTAAGTATAATTTATTATGTTTCTAATAAAGTTATGTGATTTACAAGTTCTTTTCATAGAGCGCATTATATCAATCTCCTCTATAAAAAACAAACAAAAAAAATATTTTTTTTATGTTTTATATCTCTTGTTTAAATACTTGGGAGTAATCCCTTCTAAAAACATAATAAACTCTTTGCGATCTATTAAATTACTGTTGATGTTTTTTAGTAAAAATCTTCCTTTTCCAAGCGCTTATACCAGATAGCATGACCATCTACATTCCAATATAAAACTTTCATAAAATTGTATTAAATGAGAAAACAACTAAGATTTTATAGAAATTTTACATAATGAAAAACTTAATCTTATAATTTCTTATATTTTGGATTATGCATTATTGTTTTACATTTTGGACATTCAACCATACCAAATATAGAAATTGTTTCCCAAGCATCAATACATATAGGACACATAAGCCAATTAGTCTCTGCTAATGTGGCTTTTTCTTTAATTGAATCATCTGAGAATTCAAGATCCATCTCTTTTTTTCTAATATTAAATATTTCGATATCTTTGGGTTCTCTTTCAATTAAATCAGAATGATGATTTCTTTTATTTACAAGCTCATAATATCCCCAACAAGAATTTATAAAATCCTCTTTATTATATTTAATATAATACCACAAAGAAGATAGTTTATTATCAATAATTTGAAATATTTCACTTGGATACCAAAAAGATTTATTATATTCATCTACCGTTAAATATTCGAAAATATTTTTATAAAAAATGATACCATATATTAAATATGTTTTATCAAGTTTTAATCCCATCTTAGTTTGTTTAGTCCATCCAATATCTAAAGTTTTTTGAGAGAGATTTTCTCCATTATTACATACACATCTAACTTTCATTCGTTTAACCTCTTGTTAATTTTTGAATTTGAAATCATCAACCAATCCTGTAAATCTATTACGAACAAAATGTATTTCTACACCATCTATGTTTTGAGCTATTTTTTCCCAACCATTCTTTGATGGCCATCTTTTATCCGTCATTTCAATTGGTAAAACTTTACCATCCTTATAATTTTTCATCACCTCCATCATTGCTTTTCTTTCTTTCCAGCTTTTAGCTCGAATTCTTCCTGTTGATCCTCTTTCAAGTGGCTTTACAATATTTTTAGAAATATTATTTTTAACGTTTTCAACAATATTTTCAACATTCAATCCACTATAAAGCTTATTAGTAGGACATATATCACAATAATTAATTGCCTTCGATGGAGAGATCAACTCTCTTGATGCTTGCATAAATTTATTATAAGTATTTGATTTTTTTATCATCGAAGGCACATTTCTAATCGAGTAAAGTACTGTCCCTAATGTAAGAGCTATATCTGTCCCCCTTTCAAAATTTCTAAAAGCTGAATTATTTACATCAGCTCCTAATTTATTTTGAAACCAATCAATGGCTGTTTTATTTATATATTCTCTTGAGTTTTCTCTTTGTTGATGAATCCTTTGTTCTTTAAAAACATCCCAATGTATAAAATCATCATTACTTCCTGCAAAAGATGTAGCAGAATTAAGTAAATATTTATATGTTCCTGATAATACCCCATTAAATGCCTGATCGTTATTATATGAAGATTTTGGAAACATCCATGGATTTGCATAAAGACCGTATAAGTCTATATTTGTTAAAGAATTATTATGAACAAAGGCATATGTATTCATACCATCTTCAAACCCTAAAGGATCGCATGTAAGCCATCTTCCTAATGATGGATCGTAATATCTTCTTCCATAATAAATAAGATTAGACTCTTCATCTATTCTTTTAGATGAAAACTGCCAAGGGTTATTTATTTGAGATGAAGGTTTTTCGTAGCCCCATGATGAATATATTTTTTGCTCACCAAAAACAGAATATTTATAATGCTCAGTTATTGAGCCTTTATAAATTAGGGAAGCTACATTTCCTGCAATATCATAAATTGGAGCATATATAAAACCATTTATTTCAAATGATATAGCATTTTTTATCTCAGCTGTGTCTCCATCAGACAAAACTCTAAATTCTTTGATATTATAATCTTTATCCAATAATCCTATTTCATTTTGATCATCATATAAAAAATACCATATCTCTTTTTGAGTACTAAAAGTGCTTTCTTTTATAATTTTTTTATAAATTCTTCTATTAAAAGCATCATAGGCATATTCAGATGTTAAATTGGGCTTTTCTATTTTAATAAGTCTATCTAAAGAATCGTAATAATATTTTATCTCATCATTATTTGTTTTTCTTAATGTTAGATTGCCATTTGAGTCATATTCGAATTTATTTTCGTTTATAGAGCAAAGCTCATTTAAATCATTTATATGATAAACATCCTCATTTTTTTTGAGTCTATTTGAATGCGAATCAAATTCATAATTATTAGAAAAAATACCTTTTTCAGATTTGATTTGATTTAGATCATCATAGATATAGTCACTACTACTATCTAAAAAACCAAATTGATTTATTTTAAAAACCCTACCTATCTTATCATATTCAATATCTTGGGTATGATATGGTGTATTAATAGATATGGTTTGCCCTAACAAGTCACTTTTATAATTTATATTTCCACCACTCAAAATCAAACTTTCTTTTAAAAGATTGCTTGATAAATCGTATTTCAAATATTTATGGTCATAAAGATAATTACCAGAAGAATCATACCTGATAATTTTTGATATGTTTAAAGGATCATATATATATTTCACAAAAGATCCATCAAAAAAAACAGTTCTTGTTCTATTGAATAATAGATCATATTTATTTTTAATCGACCATTTATCTAAAAAGTTTTCTTCAAGAAGATTGCCAAATCTATCATACTTTCTCTTAATAGAAAAATTATTAACAAGGTCATTAATTAGTTCCAATTGATCTAAGTTATTATAAATAAACTCATAATCTATATCATTTTTGGATGAGCTTATTTTGATCTTATTTCCAAAGCAATCATATTCATTTGTAATAATGGTTCCATCAGGTTTTATTGTGCTTTTGAGTTTCGATTTTTTGGTATAAGTATATTTTGTTGTTTTTGAATTACTTGATCCATACCCCTCTGTTAAAGATACAAGTCTGTTCATGCTATCGTATTGCCATAAAATAGCAGTTTCTTTTGTAGCTCTGTCAGGACTATAAATTGTGCTTTTTTGTCTCGTTAAATTGCCACTTAGATCATATAACTTCTCTTCCACTGATAGCACATGTCCGTTTGGGCTTATTATCTCTGTAATTATCTCTTTGCCTTGAGAGTCATATGTAGAAATAGTTTTTTGACCCAAAGCATTTGTAGTTATTACACGTCTTGCTTTTAGATCTATATTAGAATTGTCTTTGATAGAAGAGAAATCATCATAATGGATAGTTGTCTCATTCCCACAAGCATCGATAGACTTAATCGGACGGTTTAGAATATCATAATATTTTTTGTCTACAGATTCGTTATTTGCAATATAAGAAATAATTGCTCTTTTATTATCTTCATCATCATATTGATAGGATACTTTACTTAAAACATTACCGCTTATATTTTCTTTTCTCTCTTCTAATACTCTTCCAATAAAGTCTTTTTCAAATATGGTTACTAAAATAGGATATTGATTTTTCTCTTCTGAAGTCACATCATTTATATCGTTTTTATCAAATATTTCAAGAGCCTCCCCTTTAACTATCTTATTTAACTGTCCTAAAGAGTCATAAAAACATCTTTCTTTAAAGACTAAGTTTCCATCTTTTAAAATTATATTTTCTTCTATTTTTTTGCCCGATCCATCATAGACATAATTAGTAATATTTCCATCTGGATCTTTTTTTGCAATAAGATCAAATCCATCATATTCATAACTTTCTCTTCTTATCTTCTCTTTATTTTTAGAAAAGATTTGTGTGGATATTACATTTTTTAAGCAATCATAATCATACTTTGTAATTGTGCCTTCTGAATTTATATGTTTTTGCAAAGTTCCATCTAGGTTATAGATATATCTTTCTGAAGTATTATCAGGGTAGGTATAAGAAATGGGTTTACCTAAAGCATTAAATCTAGTCTTAGTAATGTTATTTAACGCATCTTTCTTTTCTATTTGTCTATTAAGATCATCATAAGCAAAAGTAGTTTTTGGAAAGGCAATATTACCAAATGCATCTTGAATTTCTAAGTGTTTTTCTTCTATAAGATTGCCCATTAGGTCATATTTATATTCAGTTATATTTCCAAAAATATCACTCTCTTTGATTTTATTATTTTTTAAATCATATTCAAAATTTTGAACATACTTTTGGTTTTTATTTTTAATGGACTTTTGAATCAGTCTATTTGCTAAATCATATTCATAAAAAATTTCTTTACCTGAGGATTTTTTTTCATAAATTTTATTATTATTTTTATCGTATTTATAAAAAGCTTCTCTATTAATTGGATCATTTTCAAAAACTAAATTCCCTTTTTCATCATAAGAATAGTTCAAAGAATATTTGAATTCTCCATCTGAACCAAAAATCTTTTTTTCTATAAGTTTTTGTTTATCGCTATATTTGTATTCTTCTTTTTTAAAAAGTTTTTCATATTTGTTTTCATCAAGATAATACTCTTCTATTTTCTCTGTTAAACCATATGGATAATTTTGCCTTGGATATATTACTCTTTTTATTCTCCTTGTAACATTTGAAAAATCATCTTTGTTTTTTGATGTTCCATTATCTTTAATTTCTTCTATTAAGTTATTGTCTTCATCATATTGATAAAAATATCTTTGCTTGATTGGATTTGGATTAAAAAAAGAAACAAGTTTAGAGGTTATTTTATCACTATTTTCAAGATAAGAATATGTAATGATTAATCCATTTGATTCTTTTTCTTCTAAAAGAAGATTTTTACCATCCTTTGAAAAGACCCTTTCCTTAACATAGCTTTCAATTCCATTTTTTTGGGGAACTCCATTTATTAATTCTAATTTTGCATTGCAAAGTCCGGATATATTTCCAAAAATTTCTTCTTTTATTATGTTTCCCAGTAAGTCGTGAGTGAAATGTTTTGAATATGTGGCATTTTTATTTGAATCAACAATTGTATGTCCTTTTAAAAATGTTGATTCATCTGAATTTTCAATTCCCCATGAAAACCTTTCGAAATTTACTATTTTATTTTTATTATATTTTTCAATTATTTCGAGTCTTAGATCTTTTGAATATCTATAGATAGTTTTACTTTTGTAAGAATCATATACCTCAGTAAAACCTCCCTTTTCATTAATAGTTCCCGGATGGTATATGAAATGATAAATCTCTTTTGATAAATCATTTTTTGAAAAATTTACTGCAATGCTCTTTACTCTCATATAAATCGGATCATTAGTATCTATAACATTGATTTCAGTATTATTTACAATGTGTTGACCAATAGTGTAATATTCTAGATGAATAGATCTTTTATCCGGAAAAACACAATCTTTTATTACTTTGCCATCTTCTTCTAGGTACTTATAAATTTCATCTATGTTTTCCGGGGATGTTTTTGATTCATAAATAAATCCACACATCCTATCTTTACTTTTGCTTTTATATTTTTTATGTTTTCTGTCCCAACGATCGGTTTGATCAACTTCTTTTCTCTTGACTTCACCATAAAGTTTTAGATTCTTCTTACAAGCGCTAGTACAGGTAATCACATCAGTTACATTTATATCTATAGTGTTATATATCTTAGAAACACTTGGATTTGTAGATTTAATTTTTACAGGAAATTCCTGATCATTATATTCATAAAAAATCCAATTGCCATTTGATAATTTTTCTTTTTCAAGTTTATAAGAAAAAACTGAAGAACTAGCTTTATATAAATATTCTCTATAATAGTCATCGTTTCTTTTTTCTTTATATTTTTTTTCTAAAACATCATTAGGTGACTCTTTACATGCATTATAAAATCTTAAACTTCCATCAGCACATTCAATTTTAATTTGAGCTAAACTTTGATTAAATGTTACTTTATTATTTTTTATATTTAATCTTCCCGCGCCTGAATGAGATGAGTCATTAGTGAGACCTTTTAAAGACTCAGGATCTAATTCTAAAACTATGTTACTTTCTAAGTTTTTTTTAAAATTTTGAATTCCTTTTAAATTAGTAACTGGTTGTTTATATAAAAGTTGAATTCCTGATGGTTCAGTCACAATAAAAGATCTGTTAAAATAACAAATTATATATAAATGCTCGCTTAATAAAATCCCTCCAGGAAAGTTAAGCTTTCTAAATCTGCTTGAATATATATGATTTATACTTAAAGGTTCTATGCCTTCACTTAAAAGGTCATTAGAATAAAATACAAAATCTCCGGTAATTGCATTTATACAGCCTCCAACTATGGAAGCATTTCCACTGGATATGGCAGCTGTTGCAAAAGGATCTGTTTTTTCTTCAGAAAAAATAAAACTTATGAAAAAAAATAAAAGGAAAATAGCCTTTTTGAACATCTCGTCTCCTTTTTGGCAATAACAAGAGAAGAAAGTTATAAAAAACTATATTAATATTGTAAAGTCATTATTGAATTTTGTAAGGACTAAGTAGTAATGTCATATCTCAACGCTTAGACATAAATAATATTAACTTAAGATGTTTAGGGAGCAAATAAAAAAAAGCTTCCACGCTTCTTAAGCGCTTAAAATGTTTTATTTTCTATGCAGTTTTTGCATATGTTTATGATAAGGCATCTCTTTTCTATCTTGATAATCTTTTTCCGCTGCAAGAGATAACATCATAAGAAACGCAAAAATGCCAATGCAAAACCAAAAGATCATTCTACTTTTTCTTTTTAATTTAGCCATTTTTTTTTCCGGTTTCCAATAATGAACCGTCATAAAAACGGAAAGGATCACTAATATAAGGCCAAAAACAAAAACACATCCCTTAATAAAACCAAATGAACTGATGAAAGACAAAAGAAAAAAAGATAGCATTAATAGCATCCATAAAAAAAAAGCTCCTAATAAAGAAACATTAGATAATCCATGATATCTTTGTGCATTTTTTCCTTTCTTTTCCATAAATACACTTCCAACAATTGCTAATATAATCATCAAAAAAAATAGAATTGTAAAATACCATTGTTCCCATATCAGTATTTTAAAAGCTCTGAAATCATAAAAATTAGGCATAGCTCCCCCCTTAAAATCAATAAATATCAAATAGATTTATCTGTCAATTCGAAATATTCGATTATCACATGAGTATTTTCAAGTTATCGGAAAAATCAAAAAGAAATAATGCGCTTATCATTAAAGAAATGTTTTACATCTATTAGCATTATAAATAAAATAGACACCTCAAATCGTCAAATAAGGGGTGTCTAATGAGAAATAGCTACCTTATTGGTAACTGGAAACAATATAACAAATCTTTGATTAATCGAGGAAGCATAACTTTTTGGTTTTCTGAAAAATCTATAAAAACCTGGAAGGCTAAAAAAAATAAAAACCATTTTGGAAGACCTTTAGTTTATTCTGATTTAGCAATAGAAACATCTTCTATGATTAGGTTTATATATCATCTTCCACTAAGATCAACTCAGGGATTTTTATTATCCTTAGCTTCTATATTAAAACTTAAAATTCCAATTCCTTCATATACTCAAATATGCAGAAGAGCACAAAAACTTCAGTTAAATATAAAGCTATCAAATAAAAGAGTGACAGATATTGTATTCGATTCTTCTGGGCTAAAAGTTTATGGAGATAAAGGATATGATTCAAATAGGTGTTTTGAAGTAATAGATGCTATAGGCGCTGAACATATAATACCCACAAGAATAAATAGTAATGTATTTAGAGAAATGCACTATAAAAGAAGTGAAATATTAATGGAGATAAGGGGTCTAGGAGATGATAAACTAGCTAGGTCTATTTGGAAAAAGTTGAAGGGGTATCATAGACGGTCTTTAGTAGAAACAGCTTTTTATAGGATAAAAACACTTCTTGGGGGGAAATCTTAAAAGTAGAAACTCGGATGCTCAAAAAATTGAGTCTATGATCAAATGCCAAATGATAAATAAGATCAATAGTTTGGGAATGCCTCAAGTTATCTAAAAAAGATAACCGTAAAAGGTAAATAATAATTTATTTTTTAACCCATTGACTTACGCAACAAAGCCATAAAATTTATTAAATCAAATTATTTATTGATTATCCTAAATTGATAATTTTCTGTTTTTTTTATAGAAAATCAACTATAATAAAAAGAAAAATAATAATTATGTCTTTAAATACAACCACATATAAATCATTTATTTCAGAATTTATTGATAAAAGATTAATAATTGAAGAAAAAGAAGAAACCACCCTGCATAATTCATGGATACAAAAAATTTCTAAAATAGGTGGGATTACAATATCCGCTTTAGGTAAAATTCCTTTTATCTCTATCAATTTAAAATTAAATTACTTTAAAGGATTTAAATATGCCTTAACTGCAGGAAATGTGATAGGTTTCTGGGCTTTAGGAAGTTGGTCTTTTATAAAAATATTTGATAATACTTTAACTACATTATCTTATGAAGAAAGAAAAATATTTAATAATCGATTATCAAAAATAAAAAAAATTATTAGTATTTCTGTAGCATTTCTTATCAGTGGAACTTCACAAAGCGTCATTGCTTATTTGGCATATGTTTATAATAATAAAAACATTTTAATGCCTATTGCTATATTCCTTTCAGATACTAGTTTTCCTTTTTACTCAACTTTATTAAGCATGGAAAAAATTTTCGAAAATCCTTCTAATTCAACTTTCGAAAAAAAATTATATAAAGTAAAAAAAATACTAATAAATAAATTAGAACTAAATAAAAAAACATTTATAAATTTAACAGTAAATGAAAAAAAATATATTTTAAATCATTTTTCAAAGATTAAATTAATGGAAACTGATAGTCAAAGATTAAATAAATTATTACCTTTATTGTTAGATACCAAAACTGAAACTATTACTAAAACACAAAAAATAGGTAATTTAATATTCGGCTTCAAAGGTTTATTTTATACTATTAATCATTTAACTTTATTAGCTATCGTTGCTTTTTATGGTGGGAAAACACTTACTTCAGAAAATATCGCTGGTATTATTTTTGCTGTTCTTACAGTTTTATCTACTTTTTATTTAGAGTTTCAATCCAACATCCAAACATCTCAAAATTTATTTCATACAATCTATAATTTTTGTTCTCATAAACAAACCCCTTCTTTAATTCAACAAATGAGACCTAAAACAACATTTAGCTTAAAATTTTTAGGAATATTAATTGCCGCCTTATCATGGGGGCCAACTGTTCAAGTATCTAAAGATTATATACAACAAAAGGAATTGAGAACTTATCTCCAAATCACAGGATCTCTAGGGGTTGTTTTTCTTATTTCTACTGCAATGTTAGCAATGATTGATGAAATACTTCATAAAAGCATGAGTATTTTAGGTTCTAAAGAAGAAAAATCAATTTTACAAATAGAAGAAAAATTAAAAAGATTGATAAATATTTTTAATAAAAGTTCTTTATTAGAAGTAGCTAAATTTCTCAAATTATATGAAAATCAAAAAAATATCCAAGATATTAAAAAGCAAGCAGAGATTAATGACTATGATCTTGAAGAATATCTATCAAAAAGCTTAGAACAATTAAGTGAAACAGCTCCATTAATTGTATAAATTAAAATGTATATTTTTTAAAATCTATCAAAACTCTATATTTAAATCACAAAAAAACTTTTCCTAATCAATAAACCTATTGATATGATAAAAAAACATTTCAAAATCAAACTGATTATCTTTATTTCTTATTGTGCATTTAGTAAATAAATTTTCTTATTTCTTTTTTTTAAGCTTTAATTTTTTTTCTCTTTTATCCCATAAAAAAAATATTCTAGCGAAAAAAGAATTAATTAAAATAAATAAACTTATAGTTTTTAAAAAATCTTTTCTAAATTTAATTTTATTCATTTTTATGCTTGTTATTTCAATCAGGATCATTAATCCCAAAAATATAGTGGAAATCATCCATAAGTTTTTCATTATTTTCCTGAGAAAAGGAACTGCTGAAAGATGATCAAAAGCTTTTTCTAAAATGCTACTTTCTTCTTGCATAAAAACATCTCAAATTTTATTTATTATTTGTCATATTATAAAAAATATTAATATAAAAAAACTATTTTGCATTTTGATATATCCACTTCATCACTTCTGAATGCGAGGTTTGATTATATATATCCTCTAAAACTTGTTTTGCATTATCGATACCAGGCATCTCAAACTTAGGAAAATTAGATTTTTTATACTTTAATAAATTTAAAGCTTTTTCTCGAGTCATTGAATATATTTGAGTACAAATACATTGAATGGAAGTAGAGCCCAGCTTTAAATTTTTGAATAAGATTGATTCTCTTTGTAATAAATCTTTATAAATTAATTCATGCACAAAAGAAAAAAATCCTAGATCATATGGAAGACCAAAAAAAACATCCGTACTTCTTGAATAAACTACACAATACAAAATGTTTTGTTTGATATAAAAAATCAAAGAGATAGTACAGGGAAAATCTTTTGTATTAAAGTTTTTATGATAGCATTGATTAATGTTTATTACTGCCTGTCTGGTATAAATATCTTTTATAAGAGATTTAACAATCCATTCATATTGAGTGATTTCATTGTTTTTTTCATAAAAAACATAATGTCCATAATTCGAATTAATCTTACCATTTTCATCAGCAACTTTTTTCCAATATTTTGATGCTTTTAAAAGACCCTGATCGATATCTTGGATTCCATTAAAATATGCTATTAATTCCCTAGCAAAATATCTTATTGAAATAGGAGCTCTTAAACAATGGAGTCTATTTTTAGTATTTTTTAAAACATAATTAACGTTATATGCTTGTTGAGCATCTCCAACTCTCGTTTTAAGATAAATTCCTTTTTTATTAATATGATCTATCCCTTGCAATATCAGATCATCTAGATTTTCACTTGATAAAGTAACAACTTTCATTTTTTTTCATTTAGTTTTATTATCTTTTATATTGCTTAAATACATAAAAAAGTCAATTTGCAATTTACTTATAAATTAAATACCGTGTATAAATATTTATAAGGTAATGATATGGATGAAAAAGAAAAGCCTAGTAAAACATTAATCAGATATGGAATGTATTGTAATTTCATTAAAGAAATTAAACATTTCGATATTATGCAAACATTTTTTCGATTGATTTCATCCACAATCTTATTAAGTTCAATTGCTGCTATTGGATTTATATACTCTTTTAAAACATTCAGCTTTCCATTTCAACGTACAGCTGCTACTTTAATGATTTCTATAATTGGTATTTCAACTTTAATTACAATTTGGTTTGTTGATTTAAAATTCTATGAAAAAATATTAGTCAGCAATTTTGCTGAGGCTTTTAGAATGGAAAAAGACTTTGATTTTCTTCCTAAAGTACATCACAACATGCTTTTTAGTGTTCACAAAAAGGATCATCCATCTAATGTAGCTTTTTATTATATCGGCTGCATAAATACTATTATTTTAACGATCGGATGCATTATGAGTTATGATTTTTATTCAGTACATAAAATACCTATTGTTTCAATCACAATTTTGGTAATTATGTTAACTTTATTATTTTTAATCTCATTTATAATAAAGAAAAAAACAAACAAGATAAGTGATCTAATGAAAAAAATAAATTATTTAGAATAATTATGGACATATTTTCTCAAGATAACAATAACGAAAATGTCAATAGACATTCACCAACAGATCATGAAATAATAGAAATTAAAGATGACCCTGAATCTATAGCTTTTGGTGTATACTCCACTTTACTGGCATATGAAGATCATTATAATTCTATTCAGAATAAATATAAAGGCTTAGCTATTACATGGATGATTTCTGCATTCATTGGCATTGGATATGTGATTTCAGGTTTTGAAAAAGCTCTTAATGTTAATGTTTTTTTAATAATTTTATTTATCTCGCTTCTAACGGCTCAAGGAATTTTTTTGTTATGGTTTTTGGATGCTGGTGTTTATCACAGATTAATAGAATCTATTTGGCAAGAAGTATTTAAAATTGAAAATAAATACCCTGAAATGGGACAATCCCACCATTTATTAATTAAATTACATAATGATGTAATAGATCCGGAAAAATTTCATGGTATTTTCTATGCATATTTTGTTTTATGTTTACTTATGACGGGATTAGGCAGTTTAGGGTTTTATCTCTATTTTATACATAAATGGCTAAGCGCAATTACAGTTGTTTTATTAATTCTTTTAAGCATTTGGATACATTATTTGATAAAGCATCCTCCATTTAAGACTAAACACAAAGATTAATCAAAAAATTAAATCTTTTTAGATTTTTTTATTAAATAAAATGTATATATTAAAATTAAACTAGACACAAACCCCATTAGTAAAAAAATAGTTGATAAGTTTATATATCTTATGATTTGACCAATAAACAAAGATCCTAAAATATAACCTAGAAAATAACCCATAAACATTATACCTGAAGCGATTTCAGCTATTTGTTTAAAATCATGTTCAACATAATTCATTGTAATTGCAATGAAAGCAGACATGCCAATTCCACCAATTACAAATGATAAAATAACTGATGTTAAAAAATTTGAATTATACATCCCCCAAAAACCTAATATCATAAATATTGGCAAACTACGATAAATATATTTCGGTTTAATATATTTTAATAACCAACAAATGCTAATTTGAGATAAACCAACAGAAGCCCAGTAAAAAGATAAGCTATATCTAGAAAGATTTACTGAAAAGTTTTTGTCTTTATGTAAATAAATTATTCCCCAATACGTAAATGTTAATTCACAAATTGAATACAAAATTATTATAAGAAAAAAAGACCAAAACAAAAAGTTTTTTATCTTAAATAAATTTATTTTATTTTTTTGAGATTTAACATATGGATTAACTAAATTGGGTATTATCTTAATCGCTACCAAAAATAATATAATTTGAAAAACAGCTATAATTAAGCTATTTATTCCCCATCTATTAGCATTAATTAAGTTAAAAAATATCGGACAACTAAATGACCCTAGATTTATAGATGCAAAAACGCCTGTTAAAGTCATTGCAGTAGCTTTAGGTATAAGTATAAAAAGATAAGCCGTCAAAGACGTTAAAATGGAAGTAATTCCTATACCTAATAGAAACTGGCCTAATAGCAATAACATAAATATTTGAGAAGAGATGAAATAGCTAATTGTATAAATAAACATACTTAGACTACAAAATACTACCCCTGATAATAAAACTTTTTTTAACCCTTTTATTTGTCCAAAAATTCCCGCAATTATAGAATATAGCAACCCAGCACAAACCAAAGAAAAAGTTATTATAGAATATTGATATTCTGTCACTTGAGAATTAATCTGAGCGTTGTTAATAATCAAATTAGATATTGTGGGCAGCACAGTCCAAGCCAATCCCATTGAAAAACATATTAAGCAAATAATAATTAAAATATTTTTTTTACTTTCTAAGACATTCAAAATAAACCTCTTTTAAATTTATTTATATTATTAAAAATATTATTTTACAAGCAACTAATTATTATATTGATTTTATACAGAATTAGTAGTATTATTAATTTAATTTTTAATTAAAATTACTTTTTTTTTAAAAAATAAACAAGGATAATAAATATGAATAATATAAAAAAATATTTGAAAAATAATATCTTTTCATTAAGATTCTTTCCTAAAGCAATTGCTATAATTGGCGGTATGTTAGTAGGATATGTTTTAGCAAGTGGAGTTGGAATAGCTATTGGCGCTATTATAGGTTTCTTTTTTGAAGAACTATTAGCTAAAGCAATTAATAATAAATGCTTTAAAATGTAGTTAAAAAAAAATATTTAACTATATAAAAGGAAAATCTTATGGATTTACCAATGATTGAATATGCAAGTGAATTATTTGATGATATAGAATTAAAAGATTGTTATATAATTGGAGTTCAACATATTTTACCATCTACCTTTCTAATGTTTAATGCTCTTTTCAAAAAAGGTTTGAAAAAAGAAAATCTATCTCTTTTAGGAAAATCATATTCAACTGATCTTAAAACTTTTCATAATATGAAAAAGGAAGAAATCGATGTTTGCAAAACAAGCTTGAATTTCAATTCTCATGAAGCATATGACATAACATATAATAAAAAAATTGTTCAATTTTTGGAAAAAAGAAAGCATATATTTAAAAGCTCCAAATATAAGAAAATTATTATACTAGATGATGGAGGAAAACTTTTAGAAGCATTACCTAATCATATAAGCGATTTTTCAAATATTGTCGCTATGGAGCAAACATCTTCAGGATACAATATCTTAAAAGAAAAAAAAATAAATATTCCAATTATAAATATGGCCAGATCAAAAGGAAAATTAGCTTTTGAAACTAAACGAGTAATAGATAATGCTATAAAAAAAATATTTTACCAGCTTAGTACCCTTAAATTAAAAGTTTCAAACATTTTAATTTTAGGAAATGGAGATATAGGAGCAACTCTTTATGATTCCTTAAAAAACAAATATTCCACAATAAAATATGATAAAATCAAAGAAAGATCAGATATAAATCCCTTGGAGTTAATAAACGTTCTTAAAAAAGCAGATTTAATAATTGGATGCAGTGGAAATACATCTTTACCCAAAAAACTACATAAACATCTTAAAAAAGGTGTTGTATTAGCAAGCCTTTCATCTTCCGATAGAGAATTTGATGCTGTCCATTTTAGAAAAAAAACTAAGAAAACTACTAATCCTTGGGAAACTTTGAAATGTGATGATATTTATCTTTTAAATTGCGGATTTCCTATTTCTTTTGACAATCAAAATGCTGATGATTCTTATTTTTTTCAATATATTAGAGCTTTGATTATGTCTTCAATTTATCAGGGAATTAAAAGTGATTTCAAAAATATAACCGGCTTTATTGATCTCGATTTAATTCTTCAAGAAAAAATGATCAAAAAATTTAATAAATATAGAACAAGCATTGTTTCATTAATTTAGTTCTATTTGTGATAATTTTATTCATGGTCAATTTGGCATTTACAATTTTTAAAGCAATGAAACAAAAAAAAATCTTTGTTGAAAAACAATAAAATTTAAATATATTATTTTAATTTTGTGACTGTAAACACAATATCATCGAAATTTTCATCAGGATGTCCGTCATTACAATAATAACGTCTACCATTTTCTATTTCTTCAACAATCATAGCTGCTCCAAAGTGCCAAGATTGGATAACACCATCTCCCGTATCCCAAATGTTTTTTATTCCTAAAATATTCTTCTTAGGTAATTTTTTGGAATGTTGCTGTCTTTCTTTTTCAGATCTTAATGTTATTATTATTTCCTTGGGAGCTGTATTTTCAAAAAAGAAAGTTCTATCTTTCACTTTTTCTTTTATATTTTCAATTTCGATTGTTCCAAATAAATATATACCTACTCCTTGCTTCCATTCACTACTTGTTTTTTCAATTTTAATCTTCAATTGTTCTCCCTCTTTAAAAGGGAAATAATCAGTCATTACTATTGTCTTATTTTTATATACAATAGGATTTCCTTTAGATTGCATAAATAATTCTGAAAAATCTGGCATATTTAATTTCCTGTGTGTCTAAATTTATTCTTTATATTTTTCTAAATAACATTCAGGAACTTCAATAGAACTGCCATCTTCAAATTCTACGATATAAATCCATTCTCCAATTTTACAAAAAAATTCATTAGCTTCCTTTTCCATAACAATTTTATCTATCCCACAAATTGATGCAAATTCACCTGGATGAAAAATTTGTGGGGCATTTTTTTTTACTAAAACAGGATCGCCCCATGTAAATTTATTATCTTCTTTTTCATTATCTTTCATATAAAACTACCTTATTTAATAAATTGGCAACCAAGGAGTTCCATCGGGATTAGAAACTCCAGGTCTATGTCCATGAGGTTCCCAAGCTCTAGGATCAGGATGTTTGGGACTTTTGGGATGTCCACCATCTTTTCTTAATCCCGTTGGTTTTCCTCTTCCGTTATCAGAAGGTTCTTTTACTTGAATCCATTTTCCATCTTTCGAGCCGGTAAGCCACTGGCCTTCTGGTACAGGTATGATATTTCCTTCTGCATCTCCAATAAAGACATCTTCATCTACAAGACCTTCAAAAGGATTATTTTTTTCATTTGTTTCTGTAGAGTTTTCCCACATTACTATCGATGATTCAATAGTTTTCGATGAAGAAAAAGAGATATCTCTACTATGAATCATCGCCTGAGAAAAACCATGCCCTATCAAAGATAAACCTGCAGCTTCTTGAAATCCTACCGCAACAGTTAAAGTTCCAAATGATCCGATTTCTATAAAAGCCCCTGTTACCATTAACGTTCCTCCTAGAAGCATTTCTCCTGCTCCAAGGCACCATCCAAGCACATTTTCACCATTAGGATCAATATATTTATAAGGATTATTTTTTACATATTGATCATGATCTTCTAGCAAAACTTCTAAAACATAACTTTTGATAATACCTCAAAATATATTTATTTATTCTTTATATTGTTCTAAATATTTTTCAGGTATTTCAATAGAATTACCATCTTCAAATTCTACGATATAAACCCAATTACCTATTTCTGATTTATATTTATCAACCAATTTTTGTGTTTTAATTTTTGTAAATCCACAAATTACTCCTATTTTTTCTGGAAAATAAAATTTAGGAGCTTCTGCTTTTATTCTTATTAAATCATTATAGGTAAATTTATTGTCCTCTTTTTCATTTTTTATCATATATGCCTCTATTTTTATAGAATAGGTAACCAAGGAGTTCCATCTGGATTCGAAATGGCAGGCCTATGACCATGAGGTTGCCAAGCTCTAGGATCTTTATGAACGGGACTGGGAGGATGGCCTCCATCTTTTCTTACTCCTGTTTGATTATCATCTTTGTCTTTTACTTGAATCCATTTACCATCTTTACTACCACTTATTTGATGTCCCTCTGGTACAGGTATAATATTACCTTCAGCATCTCCAATAAAGACATCTTCATCTACAGGACCTTCAAAAGGATTATTTTTTTCATTTGTTTCTGTAGAGTTTTCCCACATTACTATCGATGATTCAATAGTTTTGCTAGAAGAAAAAGAGATATCTCTACTATGAATCATCGCCTGAGAAAAACCATGCCCTATCAAAGATAAACCTGCAGCTTCTTGAAATCCTACCGCAACAGTTAAAGTTCCAAATGAACCAATTTCTATAAAAGCCCCTGTTACCATTAACGTTCCTCCTAGAAGCATTTCTCCTACTCCAAGACACCATCCAAGCACATTTTCTCCATTAGGATCAATATATTTATAAGGATTATTTTTTACATATTGATAAAGATTCAAGCTATCTTCAAAGCCAATTGGGTCTGTGCTTATCCATCTAGCAAGGATTGGATCATAATATCTTTTTCCAAAATATATTAAATTCAACTCAGAATCAAATCTTTTTCCCTGATATTTCCAAGGATTTAATAAACTAATTTCTTCTTTATCAATACTTTCCCCAAAACTAGTAAAATTGTTTTCTTCTTTTGTAAAACCCCAGCTGCTAATTAATTTTATAATATTTCCCTGAACATCGATTATAGGAAGATATACTGATCTATTGATCTCTATAGCTATGGGTTTAGATATTGACCTAGTTGGATAAAAACTTAATATTTTTAAATTTTTACAGTTGCCATTTAAATCAAAAGCTCCTATTTCTAAATTTCCATCATATAGATAATTTTCAATGTATGAATTTCCAAACCAATTATTATCTATAACATTTTTACTTATTCTTCTGCCTAAAGCATCATAAGTAAATTCTATATCGATATTTTCTTTTTTACTTTTTACTAATCTGTTTAAAGCATCAAAGGTAAAACTTATCCTTTCATTAGAAGATTCTCTTTGAATTATATTGCCATTTTTATCATATGTTAAGTTTATATCTTTTATCTGATCAAGCTCATCTAAATCATTAATTATAGACGCATCTTTATCTTTCGATACTCTATTAAGATTAGAATCATATAAATAATTATGTTCAAAATTGTTAGATTTTTCTTTTATAATCTCATCAAAACTATCATATGAATAATTAATTAGTTCTAAATCATTATTTTCAAAAGATTTAGTAGTTTTAATTAAATTTTTTACTTCATCATATACGCAACTTTGATAAAAATAAGGATTTTTTATTTCTAAAACTTTTCCATTTAAATCTCTTCTATAAGAAGCTTCTCCATGATTATGGATAAGATTTTCTTTTATTAAATTACCACTTAAATCAAATTCATCAAAACTATGAGAATACTGCAACTCATCATAATTTGAATACCTATCTATTTTTCTAATATATAGAGGGTCATATGAGTATTTTACATAGCCATTATTAAAAAGTTTTATATTTATTGGTCTATTAAAATTATCATAAGTTTTTTCTGTAAATAATGGATTAGATATATTATTTTCAGTCTTAATAGTTTCTTTTAAAATATTCCCAAAAGAGTCTAATTTTCTTGAAATTTCATTTTTTTGAACTGAATCTTTTGCAAATATTAACCATCCTAACTTGTCATATTCAAAATACTGATCAGTTGTACCATCCGATGATTTTATAGTTTCTAAATATCCAAGTGGATTATATGTATAATAAAGATAAGTATTATCAGGTAGGATTTTTAGTTTGATTTTTCCATCAGGAGTATATTCATAACTAGTGCTTCTTTCATCTTTTGTTTTATAAGCTCTAGTTAAGTTTTTAACTAAATTATCACTATTATATTCATAAGTTGTTATGGCATTCTTTTTATAATTTATATCTTCGTAGATGTGATTTTTTTGCTCTATAAGATTAAAATTTGAATCATAATAATTATTTAAAGATAAAATTACATTGTCCTCAGCATCAAGCATACTTTTATTAGATAAGTTTGAAAATGCATCAAAAATTTTTACAGTTTTAATTCCTTTTGGATTAATAATCATTTCTTTTAGAACTTTTTGATTAATTTTATTTGTATAATTTTCTTCAAAAATTGTTTTAGTAGCGTTTCCTAAAGCAACTTTATACAAAGTTATTCTTCCAAATGGATCATACTCAAAAAAATCTACAGCTTGTTTGTTTTCGATATATTTGATGATTTTATTTTTATTTCCATCTAGATCATAACCATATTCAATTTTATAAAGCTCTTTTCCTTGGATATCTGTTTTTGTCTCTTTAATAATTCTATCTAAAAG
>JAAKFI010000026.1 GCA_011065125.1 Candidatus Anoxychlamydiales bacterium
AACTTTGCCAATTTAAAACAGATTTATCTGAAGTTATAATATTTAGTGTATTCGCATCTATATTTTGAAGAGTTGCAGAGCCTGATGTAACATTTAAATTTTGAGGATTTGCTATTGCTTTAGATGAAATATAAGTAATAAAAATAAAAATAGTTCTAAAAAATATTTTAATAATTTTTTTTATTTTTTTGCTCATACTTTATTACTATTTTTTTTAATAATTTAAATTTACACTAAAATGAACTAAGCTACTTCCCCCGCCAAAAGAAGGATTGTGTTTACCTTTAAATCCCCAATCTAATCTAGTAGAAAAATAAGGATCTAAAACGTACCTTAAGCCCGGACCAAAACCAAATATATATTCTGTTTTATGTTCTTGAAGAAGCGTTTTATGTATTTCTGAAAGGCCATAATCAAAAAAAGCAATAAATTGAAGACCATCTTTTGCATTTTTATATTTTAAATTTTTTAAAAGACTATAAGAAGGTGATCTAAATTCAATATTTATAATAATGCCACCATCGCCATTGAGATCTCTTTCATAGTATCCTCTTACAGAATCATATCCTCCAACACCAAGCATTTCAGATGGGAGTAAGTTTTCATTTGATAATTGTCCTCTAAAAGTAAAAGAAAATAACATTTTATTTGGGAATTTTATTAAATTTGAAAAATATAACCTTGCATATAAATATTGATTTTTTGCATCGGTTCTTAAGCTATTAAAATTAGCATTACTTTGATCTGGGAGCCATTCGAAAGGAGAGAAGTAAATATCTAATTTAGTATTTGTGCTAATTGCAGCTTTATCATAATTAAAATTATAAGATAATAAAAACTGAGTTAAATTGGTTGTTCTATTTCTAAATAAATTATCAAACTCTGTAAATAAATAGTTTGTGTTAGTCCTTTTAAAATCAAATCCAAAGATAAAATCATGTGTAATATGATTAAAAATTGGAAGAGGAACAGTATAAAGCATAGAAGCTTGAGATGTTCGGCCTTTAGTTCTTAAAGTAGTTGGTATATTATGCTCTACTTTTACAAGGGAATACCCTCCATATAAAGTAAGTATATTTTGCCATGGTAAAAATATTATATAATTTGCTGTGTGACTTTGAAAATCTTGTACATTATATGATGCGGTATATTGATATGATAAAACGGAATCAATTGTAAAAGCTTCATTCCAATTAAACCCTGCAAACCATCTGTTTCTTTCAGTAATTTTTATTCCAGTATTGTCTGAACCAGCATATGCACGAAGAGGGAATCTATCATAGGTTAAAAGTTCAATATCTGTTGAATTTTCATCCTCTCCTTCAGAATAAATTAAATCTACTTTTCTAAAGGGGTTTCTATTTAAAAAATCGAGATCTTCTCTTAATTTTTTTTCATTTAAATATTTGTTTTTTTTTGTTGATATTCTATTTTTTAAAATATCACTATTTGTGTATTTATTACCTATAACTACAACTTCATTTAATTTACTTTCACAAACAACCATAGAAACAACACCTGAAGTTATATCTTGTTCAGGTACGTGAACAGTAATTAAAGGTCTGTTATATTTTGAATAATATGCAATAACAGCTTGCTTTATGGTTAGTAAATCGTTACTTGTTAGGTCTTTTCCTAAAAATAAGGGTTCTAATTCTTTTGATAATTTTTTATGGTTTCCTGGAACTTTCAAATCAATAACTTCCAATCCTTTAACATCTTTAGGATCTAAATATGAAATTGAATTTTCACTAGAGCTTAAAATTAAACCTTTAGTTTTAGAAATTAATATATTTTGTTTTTCTTCATTAACAGAAATGATTTGATCTTCAACTTGAGTTTTTTGAGTAGGGGTTTCTATAGAAGAATCATCATAATCAGTTTCAATAATCTTAGATTTAGTCTCGAGGGTTAAATCTTTAGATTCATCATCATTTGAAGATTCTTTTTCTAATTCAAGAGCTTCATTTTGATCATTAGAGGAAATTAATTCATCTATAATTTTATTTTCTTCATTATCAATTTTTTCACCTGATTTTGTGACGGGTGTTTTTTCTGATAAAATATTTTCAAAAGTTTCTTTTTCAATATTTGAACTATTTAATTTTTCTTCTTCTTTTATTTCTTGAATGTTAGTATCGGTTATATTTTGTGGGAGGATAGCATGGGTATTTACTTCTTCTTTATCAAAAGTTAAATCTTTATCAAAATTAAATTCTTTATCGGCTAATCCTTTTTCTATTTCTTTTAATTTTTCCTGTTCTTCAAGTGAAAAAGTTGAAACAACGCTAGGGTTTTCTTTTTTTATATTAGAAAAAAATAAATATAAACCTAAAGATAAAATAAATATTACAACAGAAGAAACTATAAATTTTTTTTTCATGAGCTCCTCGGTTTTTTATAAACCATATAAAATATAACTTATTATATTATTATAAATAATTTTTATATTATTTTTATTTTTTATTAAAGTAATTTCAGGTTTTTTTTAAAATTTTATGAAAAATATGTTACTAAGTAAGCCGATCCGTATTTTCTAAGATTATCTAAAGTTAAATGTTCTACTTCTTTATTTCTTTTTGAATATGTGGGCTCTTCTAAAAAAATTATTCCATTTTTATTGAGTAGATTTCTAAGTGAAATTGTTTGTAGTATTTCATTTATTAAATTCGGATTATTTTCATAGATGATAAAAGGTGGATCTATACTAATAATATCAAATTTCATTTTAGTTTTTTTTAAAAACATTAAAGCATCTTGATAAATAACTTTAGATTTATCCTCAATTTTCAAGTTTGCAATATTTGATTTTATATACTTTATGGATTCTTTAGATTTGTCTATAAAAAAAGATAATTCAGCTCCTCTACTAATAGCTTCGATCCCAATTGCGCCTGAACCTGAAAATAAATCTAAAAAAGTTGAGCCTTCAACAATCAAATTACAAATATTGAAAATAGCTTCTCTAATATTAGAAGTACAAGGTCTGATATTTTTAGGGCTTTTAATAGATCTATTTTTTAAGTATCCGCTAATTATTTTCATCTAAAAATTGATTTTAAATCATAGGGTTCTAGTATTAAATCAGCATCTTTTAAATGAGTTTGATCTAAATCATGTAAATATTTTTCAAAGCATTGATTTGCTCTATAAAGAGCTATTTGTTTTTGAAGATCATTTCCAACAATTTTTGCTTTATCAAATGAAATGTGTTTTTTTATATTTAAAAATCTATCGCCACATTTACCTTGTAGAAAAACTGTAAAATCTTCCAATTTATTAATAGAACCTAGAATAACATAAGGTTCATCTAAATATAAATGGGGTAATTGATTAGAAGAAGGATAAAGTTCAATGTTAACTGAATTATCTAGACAAATTGATGTTGGAAGTAAGTTTTTAGCAATAGGATATGATATTGATTGAACTAGTCTATTTAATTTTTTTCTAAGTTGCCTATTAGTAGTAGATGTAATTAATTTTCCTTTATTTAAAATGCTAAATAATTCTAAAGCAGATTTATTTTTATCTTCTTGTAAATTAATAGAATATAAAACTAAATTCCCTTTATTTTTTTTAGTCCAAGAATTAATAATTTTAGAATTTTTAACTTTATTTAATCCGCCCCCATCACTTAATAAGATAGCAACATTGATTTCATCATCTTTTACATTTGTATCTAAAATTTTGTAAAGGGGAATAGATAAATTAGTAGATGAAAAGAAACTTCCTATTTTTTGATCCCTTAAAAATTTTCTAGCCTTAGTTACATTACTATGAGATGGGGATAAATTGTTAGTAGATAAAACATCCAATTTTTTATCAAAAGCTATTATATTAAAAGTATCATCGGTATTTAAAGAAGAAATGCTAGATGCAATTGCATGTCTTGTAAAACTTAACCTGTCTTCTTGGATTGAATTTGATCTATCTAATAAGAAAAAAACATTTTGTTTAAGTCTTTTTAACTTTAAATTATTTTTAGGCACAAAGGTTATGGCAAATAGATAACCATCACTTGAAACATCTTTTGTAAAACTTACATCTATATCGAAGAAATTTTTATAAGATAAAGTTAATAAATCATCTAATTTAGGCATATCTAAAATAGGTGGCATACCATTTAAAATTGAAAAATTATGCAAGTTAATTTTTTTAAGTGAAGATACCAAAACAGAATCATTTTTTAAATCACTAGAAATAAAATACTTATTTTTATAATAAACATTTACAACTCTTTTATCTGCATTAAACGATAAAGCCTGTTTTAATTTTTTTTCTTTTTTGGGATAGGATTTATTTTTTTGCTTTTGTGTTTTTAATATTTTCTTATTGGAATCTTTTTTTATAGAATCTATTAATTCATCATTGGAATTGGTTTGTATATCTAAAGAACTTAATTTTTTTTCATGTTTAATCAAATTCTTATGACTTTGATCATTAGGTAAATTGAATAAGTAATCTTTATGGATATAAGAATCATTAGATTGTAAAATGATTTTAAAATCTTTTTCACTTTGACTATTTGGTGAATTATTTTTATTTTTTCCAAAATAAAGATTTTTCTTTTTTTCTTTTAAAATTACCTTTACTAAATCATTTGGATTTTTCTTATCTATGTAACTTTTAGCATTTTGAGCAAAAGTTATATTTTTACCATTTATATTAATTTGTTTCATTGGATGATTATTAATAGATGCAATAGCTATTAAATGAATAGTTATTGATAAAATAATTGAAATTGTAATGACTTTTCGATCTTTATTCTTCAATTTTTAAAACCTTCTATTAATTTTAGATTATTTTTAAATCTATTGTCTAAATATAAAGTTATAATTAAAGACTCGTTTTTCATTTTTAATAAAAGTTCTTTGGCGTTAATAATAGGGTCCAATCTATTTTCAACATAACCTTTGCAAATTAAAATTTCTGCCTCAAGCATCATCATATATGCTTGATAGATTTTTTCTTTATCTTCTAAGAGTCTTCTCATTGCGTGATAATCCTGAGAAGGCAAATCTTCTTCAAGAATAAAATTATCTTTCATTCTAGTTAATAAAAAAAGTTTTTTTTCAAAAGGTCTTAATTTTTCTATATAGCAAAGTGTGTCAACGTAATCAAAAGCAGCTTCTAAATGAACAGGTTCATTTGCAAAAACTTTTTGAAGGCTAATTGTTTTAAGTTCAGCTAAGATGTTTTCTAAAGCTTTATTTTGAAAAGTATAGTTTTCTTTATTGATTTTGCTAAGTAGTAATCTTATATGGTGCAAATATGCTCTTGGTTTGAAGTAAGAATCTTTATTGAATGTAATTAAAAATTCATTATATAAATTTTTAACTTTTTCAAAATCATCTAATGATTCATATACTAATGCTAGATTGTATATAGCTTCTTCCTTAAATTGCCAAGAAACATTAGGGTAGTTTTTGTAGTAACTTATTAAATTGTTTAATATTTCCAATTGATTCGGGTTGTTATTTTGAGATTTATATAAATTACTAATTTTAACAAGATAAGGTTCAATATTTACAAGTTTTTCGATTTCCTGGAGGTTTTCTTCTAAAGAAATTAAATATTCAAAAATATTTTTTGATTTTAATGAATCATCGTACAATATTTTATTGTCGGTTAAATTATTTTTATAATCTTGATTTATAAAATATTGAGTTTTTGTATAAAAATAATTTGCCAACCATATTAAATTGGATAAATCTATTTCTTCTTTGGAAATTTTATAAGCTTTATATAAATTATGAGCCGCTTTTAATAAATGATTTTCATCAATTTTATCGTCATTTTTAGATAAATTTAAAAAACTATTATACAAGTTAATGTATGTTATAGCTGTATCTTGAGAATCAGGATTTATTTCTAAAGATTTTTCAGCAAGATTGATGAATTCTTTGTAATTGTTATTTAAATATTTTAGGCAATAACCTTTTAACAAATAAAGCTCTGCAAGGTCATTTTTTGATAAAAATTCAATATTTTTGATAGCAGAATCATTCAAGCTGCTTTCTAAAAAAGTTAATTTTTCTAAACTATTTTTATAGTCTTTCAGATCAAAAAAAGTTTTAGAAAGTAAAAGATAAAAAGAATTTTTTTCTTTTATTGACAAAACATTTGAAAATTCAAGTGCATAATTTATATCTTCAATTAAATTTTTTCTTTTATCATCAATATTCAGTTCGTTTGAATTATTAATATCTTTTATCGAGCAATTAACAATATAGTTTATGCAAGGTTTGGTAAGTTCGTGATTGCTATTAAACGTAATGAATTTTTTAAATTTCGCTTTGCTTTTTTCTAAGTCATTTGAAAGATATAATAGGTGGGCATATTCAAATAAATATAAGTCTTTATTTTCCATATTTTCAAATGTTTGATTAATAATTTCAAAATCATTTTTAGCAAGTTCATATTTATCATTTCTTTTGTTTAGTAAAGCTCTTGCAAACAGTACTTCAAAATGTTGTTCATCATTTGGGAAATAACTTATAAAAATATCAAATGAATTATTAAAAAGATCAAAGTCATTTAATTGATATGAACACTGCATTAACATAATTAAGGCAAGTTTCATTTGAATACATGTTTTATCTTCCATTTCTAAACAGTTAATTAAAGTCTCTTTAGCAGTTGAATAATCTTTTAAAATAAATTGAGATCTACCTACAAAAAAATATATTAATGGTTTTTTATCATCTTGTACTATATCAATTAAAAAATCTTTTTCCCTTATTAAATCTTGGTATTTTCCCAGTTCAAATAACAGAAGCGTTTTATTGTAAGCAGCATCTGATTTTTTATTTAATGAATTTGCTGTAATTTTAGAAAAAGTATTCAACGCTTTTTCTTTATCAAAATTAGTTTGTAAAAGGGCTGCTTGGAAAAGATATTCCTCTTCTTTTGTTGGATTTTTTTGAGCAAGTTCTAAATAAGTATTAGCAGCTGAATTAAAATCTTTTAATTTCAAATGAATTTGTGAAATATATTCTCTTGATTCCATTTCAAATTTTGTTTCCAAAAGCAATTGAAATTTTGTTAAAGCGTTTTTATAGATATTGTTTTTTTCTATCTCACTTGTTTCTTTTTCAGCTATTTGAAAAAAGGAAATTGCTTGTAAATAAGATATTTTTTCTTTTAATTCTCCAGAAGTTTTTTCTATATAAATGTTGCATTCATGTGCTAATCTATCAAATTGGGAAGTATGGAATAATGAGCTGAGTAAATTTATAGAAATTTTATCTTTAATTTCAGTGGATTTGATATTGTCATATGCATTTAGCGCTTCAAAATAATTTTTTTCATTAATATTAATATTTCCATAAATTGCATATAAAGAATCGGTTAAATTGCTATTTGGGTATTTTTCTAAAAAAGAATTTATTTGAGATTTTGCTATTTCAAACTCTTCATCTTGCCAAAATTCAGCAATTCTTCTTAAAAAGAGAGCTTCATCATCATTTTCAGCTTTAAATTCGAGGTTTTCATTAGAACTGAGTGAAAAAAAAGAAAAAATTAATAAAAAAGTTAAAGTTTTTATGCTTGAAAAAATGTTAAATTTTACCATAAATAAGCTCTTTTTTTTGGTTTACCATAAATTATACTTAATAATATATTAATATTCAAAAATAAGATTAAATAAACAAAATTATAAATTGTTTTCTAACAAATTTTGCAAATTTATAGAGCTATAGGATTCAAGCAGAGAATCAGCAAATTTATATTCACGTAATTTTAAATCTTCATAAATTCTTAAAGCTTTAGCCGTTTTTCCTAGCTCAAAATATAGTTTTGCTAATCTATATAAAATTTTAGTATTTTCAGGAGCTAATTTTAAAATTATTTCATTTTCTTTAGCTTCTTTTTCTTTAAGATTTAAAGCTCTATAACTTTTTGCAAGTTGCATATGAACCCACGGATCATTTGGAGCATAGTCATTTAAAATACGAAATTCTTCAATCATTGATTTAACACAAAATTCATATTTTTGATCTAAAGTTTTTAAAATTGTTTTAGAAACAGCATTATTTTCAATTGCATCTAAATATAATTTAGAAAGTTTAAAATAAGAACTTGCTATAGAGGCGTGTAATTCTAAATCAGTAGGGGAATTTTGAATTTGTTTAATATGCTCTTCAATAGCAGATATTAATAATTTTTCTTTTAGTTTATAAATATCTTCTTTATGTAATAGATAACTGATTTTTTTTGTAATTTTTAATAAAAATTCTTTTTTAAATGAAAAATATATTTGTTTTTCAAAATTCATTAAACTATCAGCAAATCTAGAAGCTGCATGAGCTAATGTTAAGTGATGTTCTATAGTATTTTCCGGCATAGAAATAGCTCTTTTACAGGTAGATATAAACCGGTCTTTTAAAGAAATAATTTGATCATTTTTTTTTGCCTGGAAGTAAAACAACAAAATAAAATATGAAAAACAACTTAAAAAAATACTTCCTAAAATTAATGCTAAAACAGAAGAAGAACTTAAATACGAAAATAAATAAGCAAATAAAATTAATTGGATAAAAAGAAATATAAAAAAGCCAATATTGAAAAAAGCAAAATTTCTTATAACTTTTTTGAATTCTCTTGTGCTATTTTGATAATTTTTATGAGCTTCTTTATGAAAAAAATTTTGATCGAATCGAAAATTTGTATCTGAGTGCATAAAATTTTAAAAATTATATATTTATTATTTATGCTGACAGATTACATAAATTTTGAAAAGAAAAACTCCCAATAATTTTAAAAATTAGTGGGAGGATTAATTATTTCCCAGTGTCTACCATATAGTTGATAACTCTTTGAGAAACTCCAGCTTCTTGCATTCGATTTATTTGCGCTTGAGTAAGGTTATAAGTAGTTCTAGTATCAGATACATATTGGATTATAGTATCATCATTTATTCCACCTTGGGATAATTTAATTATATCCCCAACTGTTAAAGGCTCGCCTTTATCCATTCTTTCAACAGTTCTAGGAGAAGTTTTATTCATAATTTTTCTATCTTGATCATCTAAAGATGCTCCTATAGCAGCTCCACTAGCAGCTCCAACGCCAGTTCCAATCAACGCTCCAGTTCCTCCGCCGATTGCATAACCAGCTCCAGCTCCAACAGCTCCACCAACTATAGCCCCAGTTCCTGCTTTACTGTTACATGAAACTAAAGTAGATAAAATTATAAACAATGAAAAAAAAGATAATTTTTTCATGTTGTTTTTCCTCCAAATTTCTAAAAACATTTTTAAATTTTTTTAATATTCTTATAATTATTTTAATAATACTTATTTGTAAAAATGTCTAATAGAAAATAAAACTTTATTTTTTTTTAAAAAAACATTATAAATAAAATTTAAAAATTAGATTCTTTAAATCTATACCCAACGCCTCTAACAGTTTCTATTAAATTCAATTCAAGTCCTAATTTTTTTCTAAGAGAGGCTATATGAACATCGATATTTCTATCAACGATAAAAACATCATCATTATTAACATCATCTAAAAGTTGGTTTCTTGTAAGCACTTTTCCTCTATTAATAATAAGTCTTTTTAAAATACCAAATTCGGATAAAGTAATTGGAATTTGTTTGTCTCCATTTCTTAAAAGAAATTTATCAATTTCTAAAACAAAATCACCAAATTTCATATTTTTAGAAGGTTTTTCAATTTCTTTTGTTTTTCTTAAAATTGCTTTTATTTTTGCAAAAAATATTTTAATTGAAAAAGGTTTTGTTATATAATCATCAGCTCCTAGTTCTAAACCTAAAACTATATCAAGCTCTTCTTTTTTGCTTGATAAAATTATAACAGGGATATTCCTTAATTCAGAAGATTTTTTTATTTTTCTAACAACATCAAAACCATTTTGACCGGGCAGATATATATCTAGAATAATTAAATCGGGTTTTTCTCTTTGAGCGGTTTTAAACCCATTTAATCCATCTACTTCAACATGAAGTTTATAACCACTAACCTCTGCTTGAAGTTTAATTAATGCAGCTATTTCCTCTTCATCCTCAATTAATAATATGCGTTTTTTTTGGCTCATAAAAAAATACCTCTTTCTCAAAAAAATTCACCTAATACATTTTAATAATAATTATTGATTCTTTTATTGGAAAGAAATCTTTTTAAAAACATGATTTTTTTTTTAAATTTTCTATTTGAATTTTTAAAAAACTATTAGCAGAATCTTTAAACATTCTTTTATTTTCAGAAACAAAAAAATATTTGTTCCCAATGTTTTTTTGGGAATTTAAAAGATTATTATTTTCTAAAATTGTTTTTAATTCTTTTGCGATGAGAAAGGAAGGGTCAATAATTTTTATATCATTACTAAACTTTTTTTGTATTAAATCTTTTATTAAACAATAGTGAGTGCAAGCTAAAAGTATAGCATCAAATTTTTTATCTTTAACGCTTTTTAAAAACTCATCTAAATATTCATTGATAAATTTACTTTTATCTTCAATTAAACATGCCAAAAAAGATGAGGGAAGTGTAGTAATATTTTTATTGATTAATTTTTTTTCAAAAACTTTTGTATTTGCTGTTGCAAACGTAGATAAAATCAGAATTTTTTTTAAAGACTTTTTATTAATATAATTAACAATTGGATCAATCATATCTATTATAGGAATAGAAAATTTACTTTTTAAAAAGTCTTTTGCTAGGCTAGAAATACTATTACATGCAATGACAATTGCTTTAACATTTTTTTTTATTAAAAAATTAGAAGAATTAAAACTTAAATTTTTTATTAAGGTCTCGGATTTGTTTCCATAGGGCATTTTAGCGTTGTCAGCTAGATAAAGTGTATTTTCAAAGGGAAGTAATTTGATTATTTCGTGGTAGACACTTAATCCGCCAATTCCAGAGTCAAAAATTCCGATACTTTTTTTACTCAAATTATTTTTCTGCATATAATTTAAGGAATTTTAATATCTTGTCCAACAACAATTAAATCATTATTTAACTGATTTAATTGTTTTATTGCTTCCACAGTAACTTTATGATTTTTAGCAATTTTTTCTAAGGAATCGCCTTTTTTAACTTTATAAGATGAGATAGGAGAGGGTTTAATATATTTTGCAATATCTTTAAGTGTTAACTTTAAATTAGATATTTCATCAATTTGTTTTTGATTAGAAAAATAGGAGTTTTCAAGATCGGATAGTTTATTTTTATGCTGAGTTAAAGCAGTAGTAGTTTCGTTAGCGTGAGAGTTTAATTTATTTAACTCATCTTCTTCTGCAAACTGTTTTTGTTCAATAGTAGTTAATTTGGATTCAATTTGCGAAAGTCTAGAGCTTACTAAATCAAGTTTATTTTGAGTTTTATCTAAAAGGGTATTTTTTATTTTTAAAGACTCTTCCTCTTGATGAGAAAATTTGCTATCTAATATTTGAATTTCAGTTTGAAAGCAATTTAATTCATGTCTTAAATCATCTAAATTAGTCTGTACTTCATGTAGAGTAAGTTCCATTTGATGTTTTTCTTCATTAGGAGAAGATTTTAATGGTGAACATGAATGTGTTATTAATAATAATAAGCTAATAATTAAAAAATGCTTTGTTTTGTTCATGATTTATTTTTTTTCATATATTTTAAATTGAGATCTTCTATTTAATCTAAAATCAGAAGAGGTGTTTCCTACGGTTAAGGGCTTTTCTTTTCCATAAGAAATTGTATATATTCTATTAAAATCAATACCTTGTTTTATTAATAATACTCTTACGTGATTTGATCTTCTGGTTCCTAAAGCCATATTATATGCAGCAGATGCTCTTTTATCACAATGACCCTCAATGCATAGATAAGTTTTAGGATGCTTTTTTAAATAATTTGCCATTTTAGATATTATAACTAAATCTTCTCTGTCTCTTATTACATGATCATCTACTTCGAAATGTATATTTCTAAAAAGAGAGCTTAAGTGAGAGGGTGTAGAAAAATTGTGTAAATTCGGAATACCACCTGAACCTGGGGATTTTTTTGGTTGGGCTATTGCTTTATCAGTTGTTATGAAATTACCATTTATATCTTTTTCATTTAAAGGTATAAATTCTTCATTTGGTCCAATAAATTCTTCATCTGATCTAACTTGATAAGATTCAAAATCTTTTCCCCAAAGTGAATCAAATCCTTTCTGTAAATATCTTGATGCTGTTTTTACATTTTCCCAAGTAGAACCATCTGATTTTGAACAGCTACTTAACATTAGCAATGATATGATTAATAAAGAATTTAATATTTTTTTCATAAAAACCTCTTTTAACTCTTTTTTCTAATTAATTTTAGGTTCAAAGTAGGGGAATCTTTTTCTTCCCTGTCCTTTAGTAATTTTATATGCTTTTTTTTGATTAATATTAATTATATACACTTCTGATTCATTTTTGTCTTCAGTATTATAAACTAAATGCATACTGTCTGGTGCCCAAATAGGATTTTCTTTATTTAATGAATCTTTAGTTAATTGATATTCTTCATCTTTTTGTATGTCATAAATCCAAATTTGTCTTACTCCATTGGATTTTGCACTATACGCAATTTTTTTGCCATCAAATGACCAAGAAGGTGTTACATTTTGTCTGTTTTTTTTAGTTATTAATCTAGCTTCAGGTCTTTTTCTTTCATATATAGTGTCTGGTAGATTCATTATATAAATTCTAGGAGTGCCGTCTTTATCAGATACAAAGCTTAGTTTAGATCCGTCGGGGGAAAAGCTAGAAGATGCTTGTGTTGCTCTTGGCAAAGAAAATAATTGGAGAGGTTTCCCCTTTGGGGATAAATTATCATCTAAAAGTTGCATAAATAGATCTGGTCTTCCAGCAGCATCTGATATAAAAGCTATTTTATTTTTTTTAATAGAAATTGAAGGTAAAAGTTGATTTCCTCTTAATGAAATTAAAGGGCTTGGATTGAAATTATTTATAGAAGAAATTTGTATTTTTGGCTGGCCTGTTATGTAAGAAACAAAAATAAATTTTTTACTATTGCTATCACCTTCTGGAATAAAAACTGGGTGAACAAAATAATTATTGCTTTTTGATATTGGCATAGTATTTGCACCATCAAAATCACATATATAAATTTCAGAAGTGTATTTATCCATTAAATTATTTTTATTTTTAAATCTAATAGTGTATAAAATTTTTAAGGTTGAAATGCCCTTTTTACCAAATAAGGTTTCTATAATGATATCAGATAATAGATGTAATTTTTTTCTATCTTCTGTCAAATTTCCACTAAGATATATATCATCTAAAACTTTTAAATTATTTCTATCAATATTGAAAATAAATGTTTTAAGTCTTTTATCTTTAACTTCTGTTTTTACAACAAAAGCTGTTTTTTTATCTTTCCAAAAATTTAAATTAAAGGCTATTTCATTATCAAAATGAGATAATTTGAAATCTTTTTCGGAATTTTGTTTCAAAGAAAAACTAAAACCTGAAAAATTCAAATCAAAATCTAAAATTTTTCTAATTTCATTTAAATAAGGTTGTTGCAAATTTGCTTTTTCATCAAAAACTTTAGAGACATAAATTGGAAGTAGGTTATTGTTTGTTGGCAGAATAACTTCAAGTTCTTCTGCAAATAAAAAATTTGCATTTAAGAATAGGGCAATTAAAAAAAATCTTAATAAAATATTATTCATTTTTAAAAACAACAATGTAATTTTCTTTTATTTTATCTATATTATTTAAACATTTTAATTGTATCTTAGGCAAACTATTTTTTAAATATATTTTATTTTTTTCTGACTTATAATCTAATATTTCAACATTATAAATATTACCGGTTGAATTTATAGAAAATTTGACTTTAACCTCTCCAAATTCAGGAAATTTTAAATTTTCTTTTAATTCGAATATTAATAAGTTGGAAAAATTGTAATCAATATTCTTATTAAAATCCTGAATAGGTGTTGATTTTATGATTTTTTTAGGAATTGAAAGTTCAATTTTGTTAATTGAATTAGTTTCTACTTGATCTAATTTTGAAATGCTTTTTTCTAAACTTTCAATTAATTTATTGGGGATTTTAGATTCTGTTTTTTTAGCTATGTTATTAATCTTTTTTTGAGGAGTCGCCTTGATTATTTTTTTTGAAATAACTTTTTTTTTGGTAATTGTTTTTTGTAAGATGGTAGGTTTTACTGTTATGTTTTTAACAGTTAAATTTATAGGATTTTTTGAAGATGATTTAAAATTTATAGAAATTAGAGCTATAAATAAAATATGAAAAAAAAATATTTTATAAATTAATTTTTTATTTGTTTTATAAATATTGTTATTTCGCATAATTAATGGGGCATTAAAATTACATCCAGCTCTTCAAAACCAGAGGCTTCCACAGCATTTTTTATTGATTGATATGTTCCAAAAGTAGCTTTTTTATCGTGGTATAATTGAGGTATTTGTTTTATATTAGGATTTCTATTTTTTTTTAAAATCGAGGTAAGTTCAGATAGTAAAATTGGTCTATTGTTTAATAAAATGGAATTATCAAACTTTACTTTTATTATAATTTTGCTGCTTTCAACATTTTTAGTAGATGTAATTGATGAGCTAGCTAAATTTACATGATCTGCTTCTAAAAGGGGGGCTATTAAAATAAAGCTTATCAAAACAACAAATACAACATCAATTAAAGGAGTTAAGTTTATTAAATCCTCCTCTAAATGATTAGAGTTATTAGATAATTTTCTTTTTCTCATATTTATTTATCATCAACTTTTCTGTATTGAATTTCAACGGTTGTTAATAAAGAGTGCGAAAAATTTTCTAAATCAGTTACTAAATCTTTAGCGCAGTTTTTTAAATAATTATAAGCAATTAAAGCGGGTATAGCTACCAAAAGACCAAGAACGGTAGTAGCTAGAGCCATAGATAAACCGGATAGTATTTGTGAGTTAGAATTTATTAAAGAATTTTTTTCAAGTGTTGAAAAAGTAATTAATATACCCCATACAGTACCTAATAACCCTAAAAAAGGACCTAAAGTTACTATTGTTGGTAGAATAAATAAATTTTTTTCAAAAATCTTTTTTTCTTTGGTAATTTGAGAAAATAAAGTGGAATCTATTAACTCTATGTCTGAAGATGACATATATATTTGATTTTTTTCTTTATTTTGAAAAAAACTATTTTTATTTAAAATTTCTAAAGTTTTTTCTTTTAAATTTTTAAAAATATTAAAATAAGGATAAGAAATTTTAGAATCATATTTTATAGAAAGAAGATGATCTTTTTTATTTTGAATTATACTTTCTAAATTAAAGTTTAATTTTTTTAACTTTTTTGAAAGAAGTATTTTTTGAACTAAAACTACCCAACTTATGATAGATAGTAAAAATAGAGATAAAAAAATAAATTTTCCGAAAAGATCGGATTGTGAATATGCTCTAAAAAAAGGGGAGCTTAAAAATATTATGTTCATAGGTTTCTCTTTTTTGTTTTATATTTTTACAGTTTATCTTTTTTAATTAAAAGCAGGAAATATTTTCTTAAGAATTAAAATATTTTGTGAATTTATTTTAATTTGATGCTAGTATTTGAAAATAAGTATTTTAATTAAATTTTTTAATATGAAATTTTTTGATAGTCATGCTCATTTATCATTTGATGAAAAATCATATTTAGAAGCAGATGAAGTTATAACAAGAGCAAAAGAAAAAAATGTAAATAAAATAATCAACATATGTTCTGATTTATATGCATTAGAAAAGGGATTAATTTTAAAAGAAAAATATAAAGGCATTTATTTAGCATCTGCTATTCCTCCGCATAGCGAAGAAAAGAATTTAGAATTATTTTTAGAAAGTATTGAAAAAGCACTTATTGAAAAACAAATAATTGCAATTGGTGAAACAGGGTTAGATTATTATTATGATTTTGTAGATAGAACCACTCAAAAAAAATATTTTATAAAACAATTAGAATTAGCAAAAAAATATGACCTTCCAGTTATTATTCACATAAGAGATGCATTTGATGATTTTTTTGAAATTGTAGATGAATATTATAAAAATAAAAAACTTTTATTACATTGCTTTACAGGAGATAAAGAAAACGCAAAAAAGGTATTAGATAGAAATTTCTATATTTCTTTTAGTGGTATTGTAACTTTTAAAAATGCAAAAAATCTAAAAGAAGTAGTAAAAATGGTCCCATTGGATAAAATTTTAATTGAAACGGACTCTCCATTTTTAGCGCCTCAAAATAAAAGAGGTAAAAAAAATGAGCCTTCTTATATAAGTGAAACAGCAAAAGAATTAGCAATTCTTAAAAATATAAACATTGAAGAAGTAGCAAACTTTAGTTATCAAAATTCTTTAAGTTTATTTAATATTTTATGTAGCTAGATATTTTAATTTTTCATAAACTTTTTTAAAAAAAACTCATATGGAAAATATTAAAAAATTACCAGCAAATTTTATTATAAAAAGAATTCAATCCTTAACAGGATTATTTTTAACTCTTTTTTTATTTGAGCATCTTTTAACAAATTCAATGGCAAGTGCATGGATTGAAAATGATGGGAATTATTTTGTTAAGGTGGTAAATAATCTCCAATCGATTCCTTTTTTGCATTTAGTAGAAGTTGTATTAATAGGAGTTCCAATATTATTTCATGCTTTTTTAGGTGGGAGTTATATTTTTGAAGCTAAATGCAATTCAAAAAAAACAAATGGTAAATACCCAAGTTTGAATTATAAAAGGAATAAAGCTTTTTCATGGCAAAGATATACAGCTATATTTATTGGTATATTTTTAATTTTTCATGTAGCGGAAATGAGGTTTATTAACTATCCAAAAACTTTAAAAATAAAAAATGAAAAAAAATATTTTGTTAAAATAAAAAACGACTTTAATTTAAAAGCTTTAGTTAATAGATTAAACGGGAAAATTTATCTAAAAAAAGATGTTTTAAACTTTAAGAATTCACCTGAATACAAAATTTTAAAACGATATAACTTAAAAGATAAACAAATTATAGTTAGCACGAATAGTTTTGGGAAAGCTACACTTTTAAATGTCAGGGATGATTTTAAAAAGCCTATTATGGTTTTTTTATATTCTTTTTTTGTAATATTCAGCTGTTTTCATGCGGCAAATGGGTTTTGGACATTTTTAATTACATGGGGGATTATAATATCTTATAAATCTCAAATGAGCGCATTAAAAGGGGCTTTGTTGTTTATGCTTATAATTTTAAGTTTTGGGATGCTATCTATATGGGGTACTTATTTATTTTCGTAAGATAAGGTAATATTATGAAAAAAGTAATAGTTGTGGGAGGAGGATTAGCGGGCCTATCTTGTGCATATATGTTAGCTAAAAAAAACATATTTGTATATTTGGTCTCACTATCTCCTGCTAAAAGATCTCATAGCGTATGCGCACAAGGGGGTATCAATGCATCATTATCTAAAAATGATGATACTCCAATTTTGCATGCTTATGAAACCATTAAAGGGGGAGATTTTTTAGCGGATCAAACGCCAGTTTTAAATATGTGTATTCATGCAAAAGATATTTTAAAATTGCTTGCAAGACTAGGGGTCTTATTTAACAGAGATAAAAATGAAGAAATAGATTTTAGAAATTTTGGAGGTTCCCTGCATAAAAGAACAGCGTACTGTGATTCTACAACAGGCCAACAGTTAGTATATGCTTTAGATGAACAAGTAAGATTTTATGAAACTAAAAAATTAATAAAAAGATTAGAGCACCATGAGTTTTTAAGGTTAATTCAAGATCAAAAGGGGATTGCAAGGGGGATAATTTATCAAGACATAAATACTTTGGAAATGAATTATCTTTTAGCAAATGCTATAGTAATTGCAACAGGAGGTATTGGTTATCTTTTCAAAAAATCTACTAATACATTTCAAGCAACAGGCGCTGCTAATGCAAGACTTTTTACTCAAGGCATGAAATATGCAAATGCAGAGTTTATCCAAATTCATCCAACTGCAATTACAGGGGAAGATAAATTAAGACTTATATCTGAAGCTACTAGAGCAGAAGGAGGAAGAATTTGGGTATATGGAGATGAAAATAAAAAAATTAAGTTTCCTGATGGGACATTTAGGTCATGTGGCATAAAAAATCAAAAGTGGTATTTCTTAGAAGAAATGTATCCAGTATATAAAAATTTAGTACCAAGAGATATTGCATCAAAAGAAATTTTAAAAGTATGCGAACTTGGCCTTGGAGTAGATGGAAAATATCAAGTTTATTTAGATGTTACACATCTATCGGATGAAACTTTAAAAAAAATAAAAGCACCTCTTGATATATATAGAAAATTCACAAAGGAAGATCCTAAAAAAGTTCCTATGAAAATATTTCCTGCTGTTCATTATTCTATGGGAGGAGCATATGTGGATTTCCCAAAAGATGAAGACACTGATAAATCAAGATATAAACAAATGACCAACATTAAAGGTCTTTTTAATATTGGGGAGAGCGACTATCTTTTTCATGGAGCTAATAGGCTAGGGGCAAATTCACTACTTTCATGTATTTTTTCAGGGTTAGTAGCTTCCAAGGAGATAAAAAGATATTTGGAAAGCAATGAATTTGAAAAATTAGAAAATGAAATATTACAAAAAGATTTAAATTTAGAAAAAGAAACACAAAACTTTTTTTTCAAAAAAGATGGAAAAGAAAATATTTTTTATCTACATGATGATTTAGCAGACCTTCTTTTAAGAAATGTAACTGTTAAAAGAAATCAAAAAGATCTTGAAAAAACATTAGAAGAGATAAAAAAAATAGAAAAAAGATTTCAAAATGTAAAAATTTCAAATAAAGATAAAATTGCCAATCAAGAATATTTGCTTACCTCTTCTTTTCCCTATATGATAAAACTTGCATATCTTATAACAAAGTGTGCTTTAAAAAGAGATGAGTCTAGAGGGGCACATTTTAAAGAAGGGTATAAAAAAGATGATGTAAACTTTTTAAAAACAACTATTGCAACGTATAATCAAAAAACAGAGGATATAGAAATTTCTTATAAGGATGTAGATTTATCTCATTTTGATCCAATACCTAGAGATTACCAAGAAAATAATAACAATCTTCCCAAAATAAAAAATTATCCTAAAACTATAGAAAGTATTTTATGAAATATATTTTAAAGATATTAAGAGGAACAGAAAACAATCAATATTTTGAAGAATTTGCATTAGAATTTAAAGAAGGTGCAAATATTGTATCAGCTCTTTTAGATATTCAAAAAAAACCAATTACAAAAGATGGAAAAAAAGTAAGTTCCGTAAGTTTTGAAGTAGGATGCTTAGAAGAAGTATGCGGAGCATGTTCTATGCTTATAAACGCCAAGCCAAGGCAAGCATGTACTACTTTAATAAAAGATTTAATCTCAAAAAAAAATAATCTTATTACTATAGCGCCACTTTCTAAATTTCCATTAATAAAAGATTTAATAGTTGATAGATCTAAAATGTTTAAATCTCTAAAAAAAGTTAATGCTTGGATAGATGAAGAAGATGCAGATGATTTTGGCCCCAAAATAGATTCAAAAACAAGAGATAAGTTATATGAGCTCACAACATGCATGACATGTGGATGTTGCTTAGAAGCTTGCCCTCAATATAATAAAAACACAAAATTCATAGGAGCTTCTTCAATTTCTCAGGGAAGGCTATTTTCAGATCATCCTATAGCAAAAAATAAATCTAAAAGAATAAATTCGCTGATGCAAGAAGGAGGAATTCAAGATTGTGGTAACTCTCAAAACTGCAAAGAAGTCTGTCCAAAAGAAATTTCACTTACAGAATCAATAGCTAAAGTTGGGAAAGATACAACAAGACAATTATTCAAAGATCTTTTTTCTAAAAAAAAGAAGACTTAACTTTTTTTAAATGAATAATTTATAAAAAAAAATTTATAAAATCTTAAAAAAAACTTGTTAAAAAATTTATAAAACATTAATTTATTTTTTGATCTTTTTAAGAGTTTAACTCTGCTGCTTAG
>JAAKFI010000027.1 GCA_011065125.1 Candidatus Anoxychlamydiales bacterium
CAAAACGATATATATCTATTAAGTTAAATAGATTAAATCAACGAATTGAAATTTTAGAAAATAGACTAGATCAAAAAATTATTACTTTAACTCATAAGATTGATGCTTTTTTAAATAAAAATTATAAAAATCTTTTATTTCCACTAGCTTCAATTTTTTTGATTAAATATGCAGCTAAAAGAGTAGTCCTTTCAGCTATTGTAACATTATATGTTAAAAATAAAAACGACTCTAATAGAAGTAACCCTTTAGTTACAAATTTAAGGTTTGCTTTAATCATAATAGGAACTTTTGGTCTTACTTTGCATCTTAGTTTATATCCTTTAAGTAATGCATTTTTATATTACTCTCCTATTTTATCAGGTATTTCAATTGGATCTACTATTTATGATTTATATTCAAAGTATATTTTAAAAAAAGCATAACTAAATTAAAGTTTTAATTTTTAATATAAAAAAAGGAATTTTTTATGAATACAATGGACGCTATTTTAAATAGAAGAAGTATTAGAAAATTTAATGATAAAAAAGTAGATAAAAAAATAATTTTTGAAATTTTAAATGCTGCAATGAATGCCCCATCAGCATACGATCAACAACCTTGGCATTTTATAGTTATAGATGATAGAAAAACATTAGATGAAATACCTAAATTTCATCCTTATGCAAAAATGTTAAATTCTTGTCCTCAAGCAATTTTAGTACTTGCTGATTTAAAATTAGTACAATCAAAAAATATGGAAATATTAGACTGCGCAGCTGCTACTCAAAATATCTTGCTAGCATGTACAGAAAAAGATTTAGGTTCTGTTTGGGTAAGTGTTTATTTCCGAGAAGATCGAGTGAAAAGTTTTAAAAAGCTACTTAAACTTCCTGATAATATTATTCCAATCTCCTTAATTCCATTTGGATATAGTGATGAAGTAAAAAAAACAAAGGATAATTTCAAAAAAGAGCGTATTCATTTTAATTCTTTTTAATAAAAAAAAGCTTGCAATATGCTACCTTCATCATATATTTAAGTTAACGTAGTAATTTAAAAATAATGGAGAATATTATGAAAAGAAAAGTTGTAAACCCAGATCCAAATCACAAAAAAAAATTACAAAAAGAAGAAAAAATATTAGATAAAGAACTTAAAGAAACAATAGAAGATAAAGTAGAACTTGAAAAAGAAATGAAATATAAAACGAAGCCTCATAATTCATGAAATTAAAATTTTTAGGTACAAGAGGATACATAAAACCTAAAACTAAACGCCACAGTCTATATACATCTCTTCTTATTATACATAATAAGAAAAAAATTATGATAGATTGTGGCAAATCATATATAGATAAATTAGATAAAATTAAGCCAGATGCAATCGTTTTAACACATGGCCATATAGATCATGCCTATGGTCTTGAAAATGGATCTAATTGCAAAGTTTATGCTACTAAAGATACTTTTGAAAATATCAAATATTTTCCAATCGATAAAAATTTAAAAAGAAAAGTTTTGTTTAATAAAAAATTTAAAATTAATGGCATTGCTTTTGAAGCTTTTGAAGTAGAACATTCCATATTATGTCCAGCAGTCGGTTATAGAATTTCTTTTCAAAGAAATTCTTTTTTTTATGTTCCAGATGTTCTTTGGATAAAAGATAGAAAAAAAGCCTTTAAAAACATTTCATTCTACATTGGGGATGGAGCTACAATTAAAAGATCTTTTGTTAGGAAAGATAAAAAAACAAACAAATTATATGGACATGCAAATATATCTTCTCAACTTACATGGTGCAAAAAAGAAAATATAAAAAAAATGATAATTACACACCTTGGATCAGAGATAGTTAAAGATGAAAAAAAAGCTAAAGTAAAAATAAATGAACTATCTATTAAAAAAGGAGTAGATACTTTAATTGCATATGATGGAATGACTATTAATTTTCCTTGAATTTTAATTCTTTTTATATAAAATTTGTTACCTATTAACCTAAACCAAATTTAATATCATGACCCTTACAACAATAGGCCCTTTTCCAGGCCTTAAAATCAATCGAGAGTTAAGAAGACACATGATTAGTGACCTGACTAGAGGAAGGCAGAAATTCGCCATTTTAAACGCACCTGCTTATGCATATGAAACAGCTAAAACTATTTCTTTTTTAATTAGAGGTTTACTAGATCGGGCAAATCAAGAGAGAAAATTAAGTTTTTCTGCAAATCCAAAAGATTTAAGCCTAATTAACAAAACATTTAATTCTACAAACTGTGATTCACAATCATTAATTGATCTTACTTTTCATATAATTCAAAACAGAGAATACCCTTATCCAATTAAATCGATGGACTACAAAATATATTCTTCTAGAATAACTAAATTATGCATTGAATTATCTAATAATTGGTCTATTGATTAATCTTAAAGATCTTATTAAAAAAATGTTAAAAGAAAAAAATTAGCGAACATAATGTTCGCTAATTTTTAATTAAAAAATATTTTTTTAGAAAAATTTATTTCCAAAAAAACCTTTAGACGCTAAATAAGCACCAAAAATAAATAATAAAATACCAACAGATACAAAAAATGATTTATTGTTAGCTTGTTTTCCCATATATTTCATAACGTGTCTATGGAAGAATAATCTTATAATTCCACATAAGAAAATAAACCAACCAATTACTGTTATAATAACAGGCCAGTTTTTAATCCAAAGATTATGAGAAATAATTAAAGAAACTCCAATAACTAATGGAATTAAGCTAATTAATGTCATAAAAGCATTGCTTTTTGCAATTTCTTTTGCTGTTGATTGATAATCTTGTGGTTTGCTAAATAAAGCAATACCTAAAAATAAAAATACTAAACCAAAAAGTTTAGCTAAAAAATAAGTTAATGGACTAATCATGTTAAACCTCGTTTAAGTTAATTGTAATCCTAATTTTCTTAATAACAAATTTTTGTATTTTTAATCACTTATTTTTTTTATTTATTAAAATAAATTAATTATTAATTGTTTGTTTTGCTGAAAATTCATTAAAAGATTGTTAATAAACTAATTTAATTGATGAACTAATGGATGAAACTTATAGACAGATTTAATTTCCTATAATTACCTTTTTATCTTTTAAAAATTTATAATGATCATAACTATATTTTTTTAAGAAATATGGCAGTTTTCCTAAAATATTTTTATCGTGATCAACATTAAAATTTTGTAAAAAGTTAGTTATTTTATCTTTTGCTTCATCAACTTTATCTTTATTATCTACTAAAAGCTCAACTTCACAAATCCTATATTCACAATCTTTATAATTTGCTAAATCAATATCTAATATAAATTCACCTAACTTATATTTTTTTCTAATGGTTAGAAAAGAAATAAACTTAAAAATCTTATTTTTTTTGAAAAAATTTTCTATAGAAATTTTTTCTTTTATATTAAAGAACTTATAAATTTCATCTAAATCTATAAGTTCTTCATATTGATTAAATGAGCTGTTTCGTTTTGATAAGCCTACTTTTACTTCAAAGTTTTCATCTCTTTTTCGAATCCAAGTATTATTTGATGTATACTTGTAATCTAAAGTATCAAAATAGCTATCTTGTATTCTAACTTCTTTTATAAAAGAGGCTTTTTTTATAATTTCATCTAATTTTTCTTTAGTTAAAATTACTTTTTTTTCTATTTCTATCATCTTTTTTTTCTAAATTTTGTATCAATTAAATAAAACAAAATTAAAGCAAAAACAACTAAAATTACAATAAAAATCCAAGGAGATGCATTAAAAAGATTCGCAAAAGTTGGATTTGGAGTTTTAGAGTTTAAATTTATTAATTTAGATAGCTTAGGATAAAACTCTGCATATATCATAGCTCCTAAAACCATTCCAGGAACTCCGTAGTACATATCTTTTGCTCCATCTCCAAGCGCTGCCATTGCAGTACCAGGGCAATATCCTGTAATAGCCATTCCAATACCAAATATTCCCCCTCCTAAAATAGCGGGCAGTAAATTTTGAGATGAAACATTTATTTTAACTAGATTAAAAGAATTTAAAAAGTATATTCCAATACTTCCAACTACAATTGCACTAAAAATCACTTTTACAACTGTAAAATCTTTTAATAATAATTGATTTACTATTGTATTAAATCTAGAAACTAAAGCTTTTCTGAGTAAAAATCCAAAAATTAATCCAGCAATAATTGCTGAAATCGACGCAAAAAATCCTTCAAAAAGTGGTAAATTAAACATTTTTTTTCTCCTATAAACTTTTTCTATAAATTATCATTGAAAAGGGAATTGCTACTGCAAATACACTTATCATAAACGCCCATGAAATCACAGATAATTGAAGTCCTCCTGAAATTGCATGTCCCGATGTACAGCCCCCTGCAAATCTAGCGCCAAAAACTAAAATAGCCCCACCTATAAAAGCAAAAATATTTCTTTTTAGTTTTGAGCTTCCATAGTTTTGTTTCCAAATAACCGGCACATATTCTATATGTTTAGATTTAGAAAGTTTTGAAGCAATTAAAGATCCAAAGTATATAGATGCAACAAAAAGCATCTGCCAACTTATTAATGCTTTTTTGAAATATCTTTGATAATAAGAAGAATTTTCAACATGACTTTTTGCAAAAATAACTTCAATAAGTCCTGCTATCTTTTGAAAAGTTGTTGTTGTTCCAAGTTGATTCCCTACTAGAAAAACTAGCCAAGATAGGATACCAATAAAAACACCTACCACATAAGGGTTCCATTTTTTTTTTGTTAAAAAATTTTTCATTTTTTTTCCTTTATCCAAATTTGTTTTCTATACATTTTAAAATATTTTGTAGAGCTTTTTCTTTAACAGAGTAGATAACTTCTCTATTAACTTTTTTTGAAGACACTAAATTTCTATCTTTCATAATTGTTAAATGAGTTGACGCAACGTTGTGTCTAACTTTACAAGCTTCTGCTAACTCTTTAACTGTTCTAGATTTTTCTAAAAGCATATATATCATTTTAAGTCTTTTGGGATGAGCAATTGTTTTTAAACAGTTGCTTGCTTTTAAAAAAGATGAATTAGTTAACATAATTTTTTATTTTTTTTATATATCAACATATTAAGATATATTGATATATTTTTCCAATAGTTTTTTTTTATTAATTAAAAACTCATTAAAAATTATTTTTTTTAATTAATAAGAATTATTGACAATATATATAAATTAGTCAAAAAATAATTTTAACGGTTAAATAAAATTAGGAGTAATTATGCAAAAAGGACATAAACTAAATGTATTTGTATTTGCGATGATGAATGTTGCAATAGTTTTATCTCTAAGAGGGCTTCCTCTTATTGCTAAAACAGGATCTCATATGATTTTCTATATAATATTTGCAGCTATTCTTTTTCTGCTTCCTATCTCATTAATTTCAGCTGAACTTGCAACAGGTTGGTTAAAAGAAGGCGGGGTTTATAGATGGGTTAAAGAAGCTTTAGGATCAAAATTTGGATTTACAGCAATTTGGCTTCAATGGATACAAAATACTATTTGGTATACAACGGTTTTAGCATTTGCAGCTGGTGCTCTTTCTTATTTATTTTTAGATCCTAATCTATCTTCAAATAAGTTTTTTATAATAGTAGTTATATTGTTAGTTTATTGGGGGGCTACATTTATAAATTTCAAAGGATTAAAAACTGCATCATGGGTTACTACATTTTGTGTAATTGGAGGAACTATTATTCCTGCAATTTTAATAATTATTTTAGGCCTTGTTTGGTTATTTACAGGAAATCCTTTAGAATTTTTAAAAACATCTGATACTTTTTTTCCTGATTTTAAAAACTTTGATAATTTAGCATTTTTAGCAGGTACAGTACTTTTATTTTCAGGAATGGAAGTTGGAGCTGTTCATGTTATGGATTTAAAAGATCCCAAAAAAACATATCCTAAGTCAATATTTATAGCTTTAATTATAATTGTTATTACTTTTCTTTTAGGATCTTTTGCTGTAGCTGCAACAATTCCTAAAGAAGAGATAAGTTTAACAGCAGGCCTTATGCAAAGTTTCAAAGATTTACTGCATATGTTTCACTTAGATATATTGCTTCCTATAATTGGGTTTTTAGTGGCATTTGGAGCTATTGGTAGTGTTACTGCTTGGATTGGAGGTCCTAGTAAAGGACTTTTAGCTACAGCAAAACATGGCGAGCTTCCTCCTTATTTACAATACACAAATAAAAATGGTGTCCAAACTCATATTTTATGGATTCAAGGATTGATAGTAACAGTACTTGCTTTCACTTTTTTATTTATGCCAGCATCCAATGCGTTTTTTCTACTTACTGCCCTAACTGCCGTCTTATATTTGGTTATGTATATTCTTCTTTATTTATCAGCCATAATCTTAAGATATAAAAAGCCTAAAGTAAAAAGACCCTACAGAGTACCTTTTGGAAATATTGGTATGATAATAATTGCAGGAATTGGTCTTTTAGCTGTCCTTTTTGCAATAGTTGTAGCATTTTTCCCACCGTCACAGCTATCTGTTGCAAATCCTTTGTTCTACGTAGGATTTATTTTAATTGGAACAATAGTTTTTGTATCAGCTCCAATGTTAATCAACCATTTTAAAAATCCTTCATGGGCAAAAAAATCTAATATAAAGGAGAAAAAATAACTATGTTTGAAAAAGTAAATGAAAAAAACTTAGATGATTCTGAAAAAATGATAACTCCTATTTATGCAAGGCATTCCTTAAAAAATCCTATTCCTAAATTCAAACTTGCTAAAGATGGGATGCTTCCTAGATCAGCTTATGAACTCATCCATGACGAACTTATTTTAGATGGTAATTCAAGATTTAATTTAGCTACATTCGTGTCTACATGGATGGAACCTGAAGCAAAACAATTAATCATGGATACATTAGATAAAAACATGATTGATAAAGATGAGTACCCTCAAACAGCTGAGATAGAAAGTAGATGCGTAAATATTTTAGCAGATCTATGGAATGCCTCAGATAAAGAAAATGCAATTGGATGTTCTACTATTGGATCTTCTGAAGCTTGCATGTTAGGGGCGATGGCAATGAAATGGAAATGGAAAGAGAAAAGAAAAAAAGAAAATAAACCATATGACAAACCAAATTTAATTATGGGGATGAATGTTCAAGTATGTTGGGAAAAGTTTTGTAGATATTGGGAAGTAGAGCCAAGATTTGTTATGTGTGAAGGTGATAGATTTATAATAGATCCTAAAAAAGCAAAAGAACTTTGTGATGAAAACACAATAGGCGTTGTATGTATTATGGGATCAACTTTTGATGGCAGTTATGAACCTGTTGAAAAAGTAGCAAAAGAGCTAGATGACCTTCAAAAAGAAAAAGGATATGACATTCCAATCCATGTAGATGGTGCATCAGGAGCATTTATAGCTCCTTTTTTAGATCCTAAACTAAAATGGGACTTTAGAGTTGATAGAGTGAAATCAATTAATACCTCAGGTCATAAATATGGTCTTGTTTATCCTGGAGTAGGCTGGGTAGTGTGGAGAGATAAAAGCGCTCTTCCTGAAGACTTAATTTTTTATGTCGATTATTTAGGTGGTAAAATGGCTACATTTGCAATTAATTTTTCTAGACCAGGTTCTCAAATATGTGCTCAATATTATAATTTTTTAAGACTTGGCTTTAGTGGATATAAAGAAGTGCAACAAACTTGTAGAGATATTGCAATATATTTATCTAAAGAAATAGAAAAATTGGGTCCTTTTAAATTAATTACTAAAGGCGATGATATTCCTGTTTTTGCATGGACTTTAAAAAAAGAAGAAAATTTTTCACTCTATGATCTAGCTGATAAATTAAGAGAGCATGGCTGGCTAGTTCCTGCTTATAAAATGCCAAAAAACAGAGATGATTTAACCGTGCAAAGAATTGTTGTAAAAAATGGATTTTCTTTTGATATGGCCAATATGTTACTCAAAAATATAAAAAGAAATTTAGAGTTCTTTTCTAAACAAAAGAATTTTATAAAAAAAGAAGAAGGTCCTCAATTTAGACATTAGGATTTTATGAAAAAAATATTTATTTTACTGCTTTGTTTATCTTTTTATTCATGCAACAATAAAAAAGTACATATTAGCAAACCCTCACTTAAAAACAACCCCTCTTGGGATATAATATGCACTAATAAAAGACCCTTGATTTCTTTTTTCAATTCAAAAGGCGGAATTGGAAAAAAAAGATATATAGTACAAATAGACACTAAAGATACTTTTGATTCTAAAAATTTTATAGAATATAAAAATGTATATGAAGAAAATAAATATTTAGCATCTGTTAGATTAGATAGAGACCTAATAGATAATTCTAGATATTACTTTAGAGTTAAAGCAATTGATGAAAAAAATAATGAAAGCGCATGGTCTTTTTCTAGGTTTTATTTAGATACCTCTTCTAATAAACATTTTATGAATCTTAGAAGACTTAACGTAAAATCAATAGAAGTATCTTCTGGTGAAAACCCTAAAAACATAATAGACTATGATGATCCAGGGCAATCATCTTTTTGGAGTGCCACGCCTCCTGGTCCTATCAAAGATTTTGTAAAATTTGATTTAGGAACATCTCAAATAGTAAAAAGAATATGGATGCTATCTAATCCAAATAGCGATAATGGTTGGCTTTATGATTTTGTGTGGGAAAAAAGTTTAGATGGAAAAAACTTTGAAGAGATACAAGATGCTAAAATATCAAACAATGATACTTTTAGAAATATAATTGATATCAAACCTATAAAAACAAGATTTTTAAGACTTAAAATTAATAAATTTATAGGTGTGTCTCCACAAATAAATTGTATTATTTTTTATACACCATCAAAGCCACTTACATTTACAGCACCTAGTGAAAAATATGTTTTATTAATTGGAGATCAGATGAACGGTGGAACCTATACTCAACTAGCAAACTATATTAAAACTTTAAATCTCAATATAAAAATTATAACTATCCCCCATTATGCAGCATCTTATGAGATGATTAAAAGTTTGAAAAATAAACCTTTTGCAATAATTTTAAGTGGAAACTCTGCAAACTATCCAAATCTACCTATGTTTGAATATAATGGAGTTTTTGAAATTATTAGAAATTCAAATATACCAATTTTAGGAATCTGCGCTGGTCATCAAATGCTTGTATTTTCAGAGGGCTATTCTTTTGTAAGATCTATGGGATGGGCAGATTTAACATCTTTAGAAAAATTAGATGAAGTAAAACCTATAAAAATAGTAAAACAAGATCCTATTTTTAAAAATATAAAAAATCCATTTATTGCCCCTGAAATTCACTCTTGGTCAGTAAAAATTATTCCAGATGATTTTGAACTTTTAGCAAAGTCTACCTACGTTCAATGCATTAAACATAAACATAAAATGATTTATGGGGAGCAATTTCATGCAGAAGTAGAAGTTTTTTATAACGAAGGAAAAGATTACTTATTAAACTTTTTAAAAATTGCTTTAGAAAACAATTAAAATTATTCTTTATCTTGCGTTTTAATTTATATGAATTAGAATATCTTGTAAAAAAAGGATTCTTTATGAGTATTGCATCTAGAGCAGCTAAAGTTGTTGGCTTTTCTCTTTTAGCTTATGCAGCACTGAAAATAAAAACTCCACCTCCACCTGTTACTCAAGCAATTGCTATTCCTTTTGAAAATTTAGCAGAGGTCGCTCTTGCTCAAAAAACTTCAACTGCTACCTTAAAAGAAAAACAAGTTAAAAGTTATCCACTTATTGGAAAAGATTATGTTTTAGACAAAGTGTCTGAATTTGAAGAAAGCTTATTAAATGATCCATATGAATGTGAGTCAGATGCTGATTATTTTGAAGATTAACCTAATCCTTCATACTAAAGATGAATAAAAAGTTTTAAACATCTAATCTAGAAAATTCTTTAAAAATTTAACATTTTCATCATATATAAATTTATGTTTTGTTTTATAAGTATTTCTAACTATTGTAAATCCAATAGCTCCTAGTGATGCACACATGTTTAAAAAAGGAAGTATTTTTTCAAAAGCAGGAATTTTTCTAATAGATTTGTATCCTTCTAAAAAAGAAATTTTTGAATTTTTATATTTTTCAAAAAGCAAATAATTTACTTGAGCAAATTCAATTTCAGCAAAAGTAAATCTTGCAATTTCAAAATCTATTACAGATCTAATTTCATTATAATCTTTTTTTAACTCATCTAACCATTACATCTTCAAAATTGTATATAAAATCATTACATTAAAGTTTTTCAAGATTTGCTATCAAATCTTTAGGAGAAAGGCCAGTTGCTGAAGCAGTGATCTCAGTATGTTCTCTCATGGCCTCTTCATTCTTTCTAATATTATTCCATGCATTGCAAAAATCGGAAATTGTATCCAATTCTATAGAACGCATGACCAACACATCTCTTTCAAAATCATGTTGAATCCACATTTGCCACTCAATAATCCCAACTTTTTTTCTCACCTCTTGAAAATATCTGTATTTTTCCTGATTAGTTATATTTTCTCTTAAATATTTAACAAAAGCTTCTTTTTTATTAGGAAGTATTGGTAAAATGTAGGCATACTCAGTAATAATTCTTCCTTCCAATTCTTCTGGTGAAAAAGGGACTTGAATGTCCAATACTGGTTCAAAGGTAACCCAACTAGAGAGATTGCAAAAATCCCTACCACATGTTTCTATATAAGATGATCGAATAGTATTTGCTGTTTTTGAACCTTTTTCACAAAGTTTACGAAATTTAGAACATAAATTTTCTGCAACAATTGGTTCCTTACTTTTAATAAATAAAATATGCCAATCTTCTCCAGGAAGATGTTGAATCCATGCTGAAGCAATTTCCCATCCCATCTCTTTATTATAAGCCAAGCGATCCTGTTTAAAGTTATCTTCTATCGTTTTCTTTCTTTGATCTTGATATATTTGACGCAATGTCTCTGTTTTTCCTGGGAGGATGGGATAGGCATAAACAGCTTGATACATAGAAGCCTCGAGATTTGGTTTTAATAATATCAAAAAGCCCAATAATATCAAAAAGAAAAAATGTCTGTTAAATATTGTTGCTATTTTTTGCATGTGGAAAACTTCTTTTCTCTATTTTTTTCTTTACTATTCTAATTACAAAATTTATTTTTTTTCTATTTTTTACGATAGTTCATTTTACTTTAAATAAAAACATCTACATTAAGTGTATCTCCAAATCGCCTTAGGATTATTTAATACAACTTCTAAAAAATTAAACTATTATTTCACTAATCAATGCTGCATGATCTGTGATAGCCTCTTTTGGATTATCTACATCAAAAGTAGCTATTTTTTTTGTAGAAATATTTAATTTTTTATCTTGTACAAAAAAAGATAAAAAATAATCTAATATCATTCTTTGTGGTTTAAAGTCTTTATTGTAATGCCAGTTTCTTTGATTTAAAAATTCTGTTTCACAAGTAGCATCTTCATCAGTTACAATTTCTCTATCTTTATTAAATGCGTCTAAAGACTTTTTAAATAAAAGGCTTTGTTTATATTCATTGCTATCAAAATTGATATTAAAATCCCCTATTACAAAACTTGGTTTTTGATCTTTAGATGTTCTATCCATGGCTTCTTCAAATATTTTCTCTTGTTCTAATTTTCTAGTTTCTATTTCTGACTTATTTGGATTTAAATCATCTTTAGAGGGACTTAAATGTGTGGTGATAAAATGGCCTATTTTAGTTGTAAAACTAAAAAATCCTTTATTTACCATAGACTCTACATTTGGTATTTTAGAAAAACTATGAAATTTGGGGTTTTTAATCTTTTCTTTGCTTGCAATAAATAATCCGCTGTTATTTTGCAGAACAAAAGGGGTAGCTCCAATATTCAGATAAAAATCAGAGTAGTCTTTTTTAAGTTCATTATAAAGAGTCATAGCATCTTTAATATCGCTAACTTCTTGCATACACACTAAACTAGGATCATTGTCTTTAATCATTTTTGCAAGCAGTTTTACTCTTTCATTATCATCAAGAGTAGTTCCTCCAAATATACGTGCAAAACCGCCTGCTGTTAAACATGCATTATTTTGAAATACTGTAAAATTTTTCTTTTGTTTAGTTTCTTTATAATCCCCTTTTAAATGAATATATGACTCAGTTGCTAATAAAAAAGCTGAAAAATGAGTAATTTGAGCCACTATTAATCCTGAAATAGCGAAAGGCAATAAAACAGTAGATGAAAAGATAGCATTTGTAATTGAAAATAACTTTTTTGTAGATGAAGAGGTTTCATCTTTGTAAACACTAATTGCTTTTAAATTAAGATTCGTTAGTTGCCACTGAGCTTTCATAAAAAATCTCGCCGTTAGATATAAATAATATGAACTAGCATCTCTTACTTTATTAATAGTTTTATTTAGACTTTTTACTTTTGCATGAACTTTTTTATTTTTATTTAAAGTAATATTTTCTATATGTGGAAGTGCTTGAGAAAACCTTACAAGAGACATCAATGAATGTGAAAAAGCTTCTATTAAATTACCTTTTTGAAATTCTTTTTTAGATTTTAAAATTTCATAGCTCATATGTAAAAGCATTGAAAATGCAATAATTTCAATTGAACCTATACATATCGTAGCTATATAAAAAATATGTTGATTCAAAGAAACTAATAAAGGAAGAATTTCATTTATATTTTTATTTGGAAAAATTGCAATCAACTGATTTATATCTAAACCCATATCATATAGGGTTGTAATTAATATACCCATTGGATGCATAAAAATAGTAGACGCTATAGCACAAATAGAAAAAGCTGATTTTGAGAAATTTTTAATATTATTTTTATTATATAAATCATTAAATGATGAAAATACTTTAATTGAATCAATAGTTAAAGTAATAGCCTTTCCAAATGGTTTATGCAAAGCTATAAATGGCAAAGTTGCATAAAAAATTCTAGATATTAATAAATCCTTTTTGGGATGATTAATATTTTCACTATTTGCCGTGTAATATGCAGGCTTATGCAAAAATTCATTTGTATTTAATTTTGATTCACATGTCATACAATTATATAATTTAATAATTAAAATTGACAATTAGTTTAATTAACATGACATTAAAAACCCATAATTAAAATTATTTTTTTTTTAGTTTTGGGAAATTATAAGAAAGAAAAACGACAAACAAAGATACAAAATAATTGTGTAGAAATTAATCCTATAAATTGGCATTCTTTTTTAAAAAAAAAGAAATTTATGAGTGCTCTTTCAAGTAAAGTTTATAGAAATTTAGTTTCAGGATTCCTTCCTGCTAATCAGGAATATCTTTATAATTTTGAAAATGATACAGTTGAAAAAAAAGAGTTGCTGTTTTCAAAAAAAATTTATTATTACTCCGTGAATTTTTTTAGTAATATTTTAAATCTATCAATTTTGCCATTTGCAATATCCTTATCTTCTTTAATTGATTTAAAAGATAAAGCTGTTAATCGATTTTATCCAAAATCTGATCCGAAACCAAATTCCATATCTGAAGAAGAACTCTTTATGAAACTCTCTGAGAACATACATCAGTTTGGATTTTCCGACTCTTTATTCCAAAGCTGCGGTTTAGGAACAAAATTTTCAAAACCTGCATTTAAAGGAGTTTGTGACTGGGATGCATGGGTTACTAATCCCCAAAACCACATTGAAGGAAAAAAAGAAGATATTCAATCAAGTTTTAGAAACTATTTGGATAATCCAGCTACCTTGATTAAAATATTAAATGACATGAATGTAACAGCTTATCGCTTCTCTTTAGAGTGGAGCGTTATCCAGCCAAGCAAAAATGAATATGATCCTATTGCAATTGAAAAATATAAACATTTTTGTAAATCATTAAAAGAAGCAGGAATAGAGCCTTGGGTAACACTAAATCATTTTGTTCTGCCAAAATGGTTCGCAGACAATGGTGGTTTTAACAATGATGAAAATATCTCTTGTTTTGTAAAATATGCAGAGACAATCATTCCTCTCTTTGATAAACATGTTACTACCTGGATGACTTTTAATGAGCCTGGAATAGATGGATTTCAACGTGAGATCAGAAAAATGTACCCTGGAGGAAAAGGAGGCATTTCTGCATCTATAAAAGATCTTAGAAATATTTTGATCGCCCATTATGCAGTTTATAAAAAAATTAAAAAGATTTCTCCTAATTCAAAAATTGGAATCACCCATCAATGGCTAAAATTTATCCCCGCAAATAGTTATAATCCTATTGAGAGAATCGTAAGTTATGCACTTTCTCTAATTACACATTATTCAGTTTTAAATACTCTTAAAACAGGCTCATTAAAAATCCCATTTCTTTGTAACTTTAAAATTTGGGAGGATAAAAAACCTCCAATTGATTTTATAGGAGTTCAATCATATGGCTATCCTGTTTTAAAAGTTGGGTTTGGCTCTGGCAAAGAACCAGGCGTATTAACAAAGTACAAAATACCTTTGACAAAGTATTTTTTTGTAGCGGGAGCAACATGCAAAGAAGAGGGAGGAAAAGTTTCCAGTCTTGGCCCACCATTTTGTCCTGATGATCTAGAAGAAAGTCTAGAAGAAGCTAAAGAACTTAATGTCCCTATAGCCATTACTGAAACAGGCTGTGATGCAAAAATACAAGCATGGGGCGAGAAAGACGTTAAACTAGATGAAAAAACACAAAAAGAATATTTCGAAAAAATATTTATTATTTTAACACGCTTTAAACTAACTGGAATGTTTATTTGGACATTATTTAAAAATCAACTTGAATGGGAAAACGGTACACGAAAAATGTCCATGGGACTCATCACTGATATAAAAGATCATAAATCCGGTGAGATTAAAAGAAGCGAGCTTAGCTCTGTTGCTGAATACATTCAGAGAGTTTTTCAAAATATCTTAAAAGTTAGAAAAGAAAAAGTTGCTTGATTACAAAAGAATTTGATAAGCAATTTAGGATTAAAATGAATTTAGTTGTTCAATAAATTTTTATAATGAAAATAGTATTAAATATTTTAATGTTATTTTAAAATTTTCCCTAATCCATTACAGTTAAATTGTTGATTAAAACTGCTTGTAAGCTTTTATAACATTTGTTAAACTTTAGTCTTAAAAAACACAAGTGATTTATGTCTGTTATTTGCAACTATTTTAATAAATCTATTAAAAACATTTCTTCAGAAGAATTGAAGGATCTTCATGAGCCATACGTAGTTAATAAAGCACGGGCATGTATGACAAGACTTTTAACAATTACATTGTTAGTTTCGTCTATTCTTTTTATTTTATCTGGTCCTTTTTATGTTGGAATTGGTTTCGGTGTATTAGCTATTGGTTTAGAAAGTTATGGTCTTATATAAAGGTGTAAATTAATTGCATTAGAGAATGTTCTTCAAAAAAGAGGAATACAAGCTACTCACCAACTCTATAATTGGGGATTTGGAGCTTATTCTTGCAGTCCATAACAGATTCTATTTTTACAAAATACAAGAAAGTTAATTATATTTTAAATTTGAAAGTGAATAAAAATGGGGTGAGATATAACGAGCATTGTCATCTCTAATTAGTGAGCAGTTTTATGAGTACATTAACTAAAACCCAATTAAAAATAAGTTTTGCTTATCAAGGTCTCCATGAATGGCCAAAAGATGTTAGAATTTTTCTAGATGAAAAAATTAATGAATTAGCCAATAAATTAAAAATAAATCATGAAATAGAAATACATCCAGGAAAAAAAACTTTCATAACTCAAGATTGGATGAAAAAAAAAGCATATTTAATTATTGATGTAAAAAAATTTGAAAATTGTTCAAAAGAGATTAATGAATTCGTCCTGGCCCATGAGCTTGCTCATATCAAACATAATGATTCTTTTTTAAAACGGTTATTTATTAATATAAATCTTATTGTGAAGGTAGCTTTAGCGGTTCTTTTTTCAAACTCTTTTTCCTTAGGGTTCTTAGCTTTAAGTGGAATTATATTAATTATCTATGATATTCCATTTAGTTTGACTATAGCTTTTACACCAATAACGTTAGTTCATTCACTAATAAGCCTTGTTGCTTATTCAATTTTTTCTAAATTCCAAGAAGAAAGAGCAGATAAAACAGCATTGTCAGTTTGTTCAGATAAAGCAAAAGCGCAAGCTTGGATTTTTTTTAAAAATGAACAAAAAACATTTTTAGATGTAAGATGTAAACTAAATAGATCTTCAATTATTTATCATAAGATATTGTCACATATTTTAATCGATGAAAATGGTAATGTGAGATTCCCATTTAACTTTACACATCCTAAACTTCAAACAAGAATTAATTATTGCAGACTTCAAGGTTAGTTTTTTTATTTTTGGATATTTAGATATTAAATCAAATGGGGGCGGTTAGACGCATTCATAAACCATCGTTGAGCTGCCACCTTCATTTAAATTTAGTGCATAAGTACAATTTGAAGAACTTTTGATCTTACAAAAATTAATTTTTTCCTTGAAAATTTCATAAAATAAAGATATAATTTCTCACAATTCTTTAACAATAAAGGTAATATTATGGAAATTAAGATTAAATCAAAAATGTCAGAAGTTAGTTCTAAAAAAATGTTTGAAAGCAAAAAATGTGATAAATTTACTATTTTAAATGCAAAAACATCAAAAATAGCAACTAAAACTTTGAAAAATGAAGCAAGCTGTGATAGTGATAGTGATTCTTGCTCTAATGAATGGAGTTGCTATGATTCTTGTTTTTGTGAAGGATAATAAAAAAAGTGAGCTTTTCACAACCTTTTGAAATAAAAGAATTTCAAAAACAAAATATTAATATATTTAAATATGATAATGAACATTTAATGTTTGATCCAGAAAATTTAAATATATTTTCAAAAGAAAAAACAATTAGTTGCTCTGATTCTATTAAAAGTTATTTGGATTATAAAAAAAAATCATCCCTTCAAACTATCAATGTATCCAAATGTAATTTTGAAAAAAAATTAAGTGTTTTTGTTTTGTTATCTAATGATTGCAACCTTAGATGTAAATACTGTTATGCTGATGGTGGAAATTATGGTCAATCGAAAGCAAAAATGGAAAATGATGTAATTGATCAATTTTTTATCTTTTTGAAAGAAAATTTCTATGATTTTAAAAAATTTAAATTTACTTTTTTTGGTGGAGAACCATGTTTATTTGTAGATACAATTGAATATTTTATTGAAACATCCAAAAAATATTATAATAAAAAAAATATAGTTTATAGTTTTGTAACTAATGGAACTATATTAAATGATAAACTAAGTAATCTAATCAAAGTCAATAATATAAAATTTCAAATATCATTGGATGGATATAAAGAAGATCAAGATAAACTTAGAAAAACTATTAATGGAAAAGGATCTTTTCAATTAATTTTAAATAATTTGAATGATTTTCAAAAACTTTATAAAAATGTTGGTTTTCGTTCAACTATAACTCCATTAAATATGAACTTAACTAAAACATATTTAAATTTTAAAAAACTAAAAGCTTCATATTTTCATTTTGAAATAGCTTCCTTGATGAAAGATTCCAATCTTTCTTTTCATGATGATACTATCTCTAACTACAAAAAAGAATTAACAAAACTTGCAATTATATACACAAAAGATAAGCTCGAAAATAAATCTAATTTAAAAATTTTATGTTTTGAAAAACACTTATCTATTTTAGATTCAAAAATTGAAAGAAATTCTTTTTGTAGTATAGGTAAAAAATTTTTTGCCATTAACTGCTTTGGTGATATTTATCCTTGTCATCGATTTGTCGGTAAAGAGCAATTTAAAATAGGCAATATAAATAAACTTTTTGATTTTAAATTGAAAACATCCTATTCACAAAATTCTAATAGTTTAAAATGCTGTAAAAAATGTTTTGCTAAAAATCTTTGTGGAGGTGGCTGTTTGTATAATATAAGATTAATAGATATCAATGATGTATATAATTCTTATTCATGTCAAATAATTCGTCATACAGCAGCTTTATCAATTTGGATGTATAATCAATTGAAAAATAAGTTATTAAGATGAACTTACCTTATTTCAATTAATCTTTGTTTAGATTTTTCTACAGCCTTCTGAAAATCCTTTAATGAAAACTCTCAATAATTCTTATCTTTAGAAGCATATAAATTGAATTATTATTTTTTTTGTTTCCTGATTAATTTCAACTACAATATTTCATTGATTATGGGAGACTCACGCGCGCATATTATGTTCGCGATATCAAATCATTTAGATATTTAAAATTTCTCTACTAATAGCCTTTTATTTAACTTTTTTTTTCAAATACTTTAAAATTCCAAAGAGAATTAAACTTTCTATAGATATGATTATTTGGGATTAACTCTTCTTTACTTACTAAGACAACTTGATAACTCATGATAAACACCTTTTTAAAAGAAGATATTTTATCAATTTTGTATTTTAATGTTTTTGACATATTAAATATATTTGCGTATATACGTATATCCATATATTAACCATACTAAAGGAGTTTTTATGGATTATTATTATCAACCTCCAAAAATCGAATTAGTTCAATATGTTGCTATAAACAAAAATAAATTCGAGAGAAATATGCAAAGAAAAGTAATCGCTACACATCAAAAATCTTCTAAAAGTGAAGAAAATGTGAAAAGAGAGGTAAGAGATACATATCAAAATGCAGCAAAAGGAAAAAATCAAAATAAAAATTCTAAAAATAATTGTTGTGGCGGTTCTTGCAAACCAAATGAATATTCAGAAAAATTAGGCTATACGAAAGAAGAACTAGAAAGCGTTCCTCAAAGCTGCAATATGGGACTTGGCTGTGGAAACCCCCAAAATATTGCATCTCTTAAAAAAGGAGAAGCCGTGTTAGATCTAGGCGCTGGAGGAGGTCTTGATGTTTTTTTAGCAGCTAAACAAGTTGGTCCAAATGGTAAAATTTACGGCGTTGATATGACTCCAGAAATGATAAGTAAAGCAAGAGATAATGCAGCTAAAGGTAACTACAAAAATGTAGAATTTCTCTTAGGTGAAATAGAACATTTACCACTTCCGAATAATTCTATTAATGTAATCATATCTAATTGTGTCGTAAATCTATCAACTAATAAGACTAGAGTTTTTAATGAAGTCTTTCGAGTATTAAAAGAAGGTGGAAGAATAGCAATTTCTGATATGGTAGCTTTAAAACCTCTGCCCAAAGAAATGAAAGACAACAAAGAACTTTATACCAATTGTATTTCAGGTGCTCTTACAATAGATGAATTAAATAAAATTTTATCAAAAGCTGGATTCGTAGATATTATAATTGATCAAGATAAAAACTCTCGACAATTCATTAAAGATTGGGTTCCAGGTTCTGATGCTGAAAATTATGTTGTTTCTGCAAAAATAAAAGC
>JAAKFI010000028.1 GCA_011065125.1 Candidatus Anoxychlamydiales bacterium
TCTGAGTAATTGGTACAAGGAAGCTAATAAGCTTTTCGATGAAGATAGTAATTTTAAAAAAGAGTCTCAATTAGAAGTTATAAATCTGCAATCTTATGAAAAAGAGGCAATGAATGCTTGGACTATAATTTATGATATTTCAAGAAAAGCATTCAGTGAGATTTATAATCTTTTAGATATAAAATTAAATGAAAGAGGAGAATCTTTTTATAATAAAGATCTTCCAAATATTGTAAAAGATTTAGAAGAGAAAAAAATAATAGAAATATCAGATGGAGCTAAATGCGTTTTCATAGAAGGGTTTAAAAATAGAGAAGGAAAACCACTTCCAGTAATGGTTCAAAAATCAGATGGTGGATTTAATTACGATACTACGGATATAGCGGCATTTAAACATAGAAGCCAAGTAGAAAAAGCAAATAGAATAATAATAGTAACAGATGCAGGCCAATCGCTTCATTTTCAAATGATTTACCCACTAGTTGTTAAAGCTGGTTATCTAGATCCAAATAAAACAAAATTTGATCATGTAACATTTGGAGTAGTTCTTGGAGAAGATAAGAAAAAATTCAAAACAAGATCCGGAGAAACCACAAAATTAATAGATCTTTTATTTAGAGCAGTGGATCATGCAAAAAAAATCCTAAAAGATAGATTAAAAGATTTAACAAATGAAGAGCTTGAAGAATATGCTATTAATTTAGGAATAAGCGCTATTAAATATGCAGATCTTTCAAATCATAGATCTAAAGATTATATCTTTTCATATGATAGGATGCTTTCATTGGAAGGGAATACAGCAGCATTTTTGTTTTATTCTTATGTTAGAATTTTATCTATAAAAAGAAAAATTAAAAGTGATATAAAAGAGATAATAAAAAACTTTAAAATTGAGCTGCAACATCCATCAGAAATTTCACTAGGACTTCACTTAGCTAGATTTGCTGAAATTTTAGAGCAGATGGAAAAAGATTTGCTTCCTAATAGATTATGTGATTATTTATATGACCTTGCTACAAAATTTAATATATTTTTTAGAGATTGTCAGGTTATAAATTCACTAGAGCAAAATGAAAGAATAGTTCTTTGTCAATTAACCGAGTCTGTTTTAAAAACAGGATTTGATATTTTAGGGTTAAAGCCTTTAGATAAAATGTAAAAAAGTTTCTTTAAGTTATTAATAACAAAGTTGCTTAAAGAAAAAAATAATTTCTTGATTTAGAAAATTAAGGTTTTATTTTTTTCAAAAGGCTTTTCTTTAACATATTTTGGAATCATATAACCGGATACATTTTCTCTCAAACCTTTTATGAGTTCTTTTCCCTTTTTAATACTTACTTTAAAGTGCATAGCTCCTTGGATTTCATCTAATTGATGCAAGTAATAAGGTATTACATTCTTTTCAAAAAGAAGCTCATATAGTTTAGATAATGCCTCAAATGAATCATTTACATTTTTTAATAAAACGCTTTGATTAAAAAGAAGATAGTTATTTGAGGAAAGTAATTTAAAAGCATTTAAAATATCTATGTCTAATTCATTTATATGATTGATATGAAAAACAAATATAATTTGTTTTTTTATAAGTTTTAAAATTTTTATAAAATTTTCATCTATCCTTAAAGGGTCTGCTATTATGTATCTACTGTGAAATCTTATTTTTTTTATGTGTTTTATGTCGTTTAATTTCAAAAGAAGATCTTTTAATTTATAATTAGAAAGACTAAGGGGATCTCCTCCAGATAGAATAATTTCATTAATTGTTTTATCTTTTTTTATAAGATCTATTTCATCATCAAAATTATTATTAATATTTTTTTCAAAAAATCTTCTAAAACAATATCTGCAATTCATAGCACAATAGTTGCTTGTTATTAACAAAGCTCTATTGTTATATTTTTTTAAAAGGTTCCCTTTTTTAAAAAAAGATTCTTTTAGGGGATCTTTGGAAAAATTTTTTAAAGTTTTATTTTCTTTTTCTAATGGAACAAATTGTAGAAAAATTGGATCAGTTAAGTCATTTTTTTTAATTTTTTTTGCAAGTCTATAAGGAATGAAAAGAGGAAAAGAAGAGTTTTTTAATATTTTTTTTTGATTAATATTTTCAATTTCTAAAAAATCTATTAATTTATTAATATCTTTAAACGCTTTCATAAAATAAATACAATTAGAATGAAAAAGATATTATAGATTATTTATTGATTTATTGAATCGTTTCTTTTTCTAAAATATTTTCTAATATATTAGGATTTTGAATTCTTTTAATACTTGCACCAATAGAAGATAATTTATAGTCAATATTTTCATAACCTCTATCTAAAAGTTCTGCTCCATTTATTATAGTCTCTCCACTAGCTAATATTGCAGCCATTACATATGCAAACCCGGCTCTAAGATCAGGTATAGAGATATTTTTAGCAATTAAGGAGGTAGGTCCTTTTACAATTAAAGAATGATTGTGATTTAACATATTAAATCTACACTTATGAGATCCTAAACATTGCGTAAATAGTTCTATTTTAGCACCCATAGATTTTAAAGTTTTAGTATATCCAAATCTATTATCATATACTGTTTCATGTATTACGGATGAACCTTCAGCTTGTGTGAGAAGCACAACAAAAGGTTGTTGCCAATCTGTCATAAATCCTGGATGAACTTTTGTTTCAATATGAACCCCACCAATTAAAGGCTTATCATAAAAAAATTCAATACCATCATTTAATATTCTAAAGTTTCCATTTACTTCTCTTAGTTTATTTAAAAAAGAGATTAAATGAATTTGCTCAGCTCCTTTTATGAAAACTTTTCCTTTTGATGCAATTGCTAAAAGAGCGTAAGAAATTATTTCATTCCTATCATAAATAATAAAATGAGTAGCTTCATTAAAAGAGTTTGTTTCTTTTATGTGAATAGTTCTATCAGCGGCAACTCTAATATTAGCTCCAATTTTTTGCAGAAATAAAATTAGATCTATAATTTCAGGTTCAATTGCAGCATTTTTTATAACTGTTTTTCCTTTTGCTCTAATACCTGCTAATATGGAATTTTCAGTAGCTCCAACAGAAGGATAATCTAAATTTATTACAGAACCTTTTAGATTATCTTTTGCAATAGCTGAGTATACTTTTTCATTATTAATAATTTTATATTCTACTATAGCACCTAAATTTCTAAGAGAAGATATGTGGAAATCTAATGGCCTAGAGCCAAGTTCATCTCCACCAAGTGTTGGCACGATAATTTCATTTTTTGTTCTATTAAGTAAAGCTCCAAGCATTAGAATTGGAATTCTATTAGCTCCTGAAAACCTTTGAGGAATTAAAGTATTTTTTATCTCTTTTGTTTGCACTTCGATTATTTTTTTTTCTTTATCCCAGGAAATCTCAGATCCAATTTCTTTTAAAAGCTCAACGGTTATTTCAACGTCTTTAATATTGGGAACATTTTGAAAAATACATTTTTTATCAGAAAGAAGTGACGCTACTAGTAATTTAGTAGTCGCATTTTTAGCTCCACCCGCAGTAATAGAGCCATTTAGCTTATTAAAGCCTTTAATTTTTAATGATATATTGTTCATGTAATTAAATATTTATTTATAAAAAGATTAAAGTATTTTCACTTTAAATTTTAGAAAAAAATAAAAAAAAAATTCTTTTGATATATAGTAACTTTAAAAGTTAAAATAAATAGAAAAAAAGTTATGCAAAATTATATACCTAGAATAGGCATAGGCCAAGATAGTCATAGATTTTCTGATAATTTTAATAAAAAATGTATATTAGCGGGTGTGGTATTTGAAGACCTACCATGTTTTTTAGCGGATTCTGATGGAGATGTTATATTTCACTGTATTTGCAATGCAATTTCCTCAATTACGCATGTTCCTATTTTAGGGAAGGTTGCAATTGAGCTTTGTCATAAAGATAAAGTAACAGATTCTAAAATTTATCTTCAAAAAGCACTTGAAACACTTAAAAGCATAAAAATCACACATGTAGCTATTACAATAGAAGCTAAAAAACCTAAGCTTCAAAAAAAAATTAATTTGATGAGAGAAAATATATCCAAAATTATGAATTTGGATATTGATTCAGTTGGTATAACAGTTACATCAGGTGATGGGCTTAGTGATTTTGCGAGAGGAGAAGGTGTTCAAGCTTTTTGTATAGTTAGCTCTATTCAAAATTAATAAACATCTTTTAAATATCTATTATTTTGTCTTAATTCTTCTAAATATTTTTCAGCTTCTTCAGGGGAAATATTTTTTTCTTCCATAAAAATATTAAGAAGAGTTTTTTCAACATCTCTAGCCATTTGATAAGCATCTCCGCAAATATAAATAACGGCGTTATTATCGAGCCATTTTATAAATTCTTTTCTATTTTCATAAATTTTATTTTGAACATAAATTTTATCTTTTTGATCTCTTGAGAAAGCAGTTGTTAATTTTAATTTATTTTCTTTTTCTAAATTTTTTAAAAAGTCTTCAAAATAAAAGCAATCTTTAGATGTCTTTCCACCAAAGAAAAGCCAGTTTTTGTTAGAAGCATTTGTTTTAATTCTCTCTTCTAAAAATGAAATAAAAGGAGCAAGACCCATTCCAGGGCCAATCATAATGATTGGAATATCACTATTTGCTAATTTAAAATTCTGTGGCTCTTTGGAATACAGTCTTATTTTTGTTAAATTTTCTTTTGCTAAGTGACATAGAAATTCAGTACATACTCCATTTCTTTTAATATGAGACAGTTCATAAGATACATGAGCTACAAGTAAATTGATTCTATTAGGGTGCGTTTTTATTGAAGAGGCTACTGAATAGAGCCTTGGAAGCATAGGAAGAAGTTTGTCTACAATTTCTTGAGCTGATAATTTATGTTTGGGATATTTTTTTAATAGATCCCATAAATGATGAGATGTTAATAATTCTTTTATTTTATCAGGCTTTATTTTTTCATCAAATTTTTTTAATAAGGAAGTCGGTGTTTTAGAAATATTAGCTTCAGTTAATAAAAAATCATAAAGAGGCATTTTTATATTTTTTTTAGGGTGGATAATTACATTATCTTTATTAGCTTTCATTTCCTTTATGGTAAGATCTATAATTCTTGGATCGTTTTGCGGGATAATTCCTATGCTGTCTCCAACATCATATACAAAATCGCTATTTTCAATATCTAATGAAATAAAATAAACTTTATTTAACTGAGGATCTTTCGAAAGTAACTTTCTATCGACAATTTTAGTTACAAATGGCTCATTTAGTGAATATTTGTTCATTTTATTTCCTTTAATGTTTTTAGCCTTTCATTATATAGTATAAAAAAAAATATTATTAATGGAGTAAAATAAAATGAGATTTTTTTTTCTTTTAGGTCTAATTTTATTATTAAATAGTTGTACTAATGAAGCAAACAGCTCGAGAAATTATATAATTTCTCAAAGAAATGAAAATATAGAAAAAGAAAATAAATAAATTATTTATTCATAATTTCGGATAAATCTTTTTTTTCTAACATAGATTTTAAAGAGCTGCTTTTTTTATTAGAAAGACCACCTAAAAATTCTATTGCATTTAAAAATCTAGCTCTTACCCTATCTCTGCCAAGTATTGGCACAGATTTAAAAAGGGGAGGACCAAATTTTTTCCCTTGAATTGTAGCGAATAAAAGAGGCATTATAATTTTTTTATGATGTGCTTTGAAAAGATCGCTTATTTCAAAAGAGCATTTTTCAAAAACCTCAGATGTAAGAGTATCATATTTTTCAAGTAATATCATCATAACATGTAAAATTGAAGAAGCTGCTTCTTTGCTTATGTTTTTTACAAGTAAAAGCTCATCTGAGTAATTTAAGTTATTGATAAATAAAAAATCAAAAAGTTCGATAAAGTCTGAAAATTTTTTCATTCTTGTATGACAAAGGGGAATTAACTTTTCAAAAAAGTCATCATTAAACTGCCAATTTTTTAGTTTTTCTAATAGTTGTTTTTCACTTAAAGAATTAATAATATATTGTTGATTTATCCATTCTAATTTTTTAATATCGAAAAAAGCAGCTGATTTTCCAATTCTTTTAACATCAAAATTTTTAATAAAAGAATCAAAAGAATAAAACTCTTTTTCATCAATTGAAGAATAGCCCATTAAAGTTAAGAAATTGATAAGGGCGTCAGATAAAAACCCGCTATCTTTATAAAAAAAAGTAGAAGTCGGGTTTTTTCTTTTAGATAATTTTTTCCCATCTTTGCCACAAAGAAGTGGCATATGCATAAATGTTGGTTTTTCCCAACCAAAAGCGTCATATAATAAAATATGTTTTGGAGTAGAACTTATCCATTCATCTCCTCTAATTACATGAGTTATCTTCATTAAATGATCATCTACTATATTTGCTAAATGATAAGTTGGAAATCCATCAGATTTTAAAAGAACTTGATCGTCTATATCAGCAAAAGGAGTTGTAATAGTTCCTTTTATTTCATCTTCAAAAGTGCACTCACCACTAAGAGGTACTTTTAATCTAATTACATAATTTTGATTTTGATCTTCTCTTTTTTTTATCTCTTCTTTTGATAAATTTCTATAACGTCTGTCGTAGCCTATTCTAGATCCTGTTTTCATTGCTACTTCTCTCATTTCCTTTAACTCTTCTTTTGTAGCAAAACATTTATATGCTTTATCTTGCTCTACTAATTGGAATGCATATTTTTTATATATTTCCAGTCTCTCAGATTGTCTGTAAGGACCATAGGGACCACTTATGTCAGGACCTTCATCCCAATGGATATTTGCCCATTTCAAAGATTTAAAAATATTTTTTTCATAGGTAGAATGTGATCTAGTTTGATCGGTATCTTCTATTCTTAAAATGAATTTACCATTATTTTTTTTTGCGAAAGCTAAATTAAATAATGCTATATATATAGTTCCAACATGCGGGTCTCCTGTAGGAGATGGTGCAATTCTTGTTCTTATCTCTTTCATTATTTATCCTTAATGATTTTATTCAAAAAGTTTATCATTTATTTGAGTTAAATAAATCAAATCTTTTGTAATATTCATAGCTTCTTGCAGTTGAAGATCGCTTTGATTAAAAAGATCTATAGATTCGGACTCATAATTTTTATCTTTTATTTCTTTTAAAAAATTTTGATAGTTTTTATTATCATCAATTCTTTGTTTAGAATTATTATTTAAAATACCCAAATATTGAGTATAGGCTTTCGTAACTTGTTGTAAATTATGTTTGTACAAAAGGGAGATCCTTTTTCTGTGAATTAACGGGATATCTGATAAATCATCATCAAAATTTGGATTAATTTTATCATTTTCTAGAGGATATTTTGAATATTTCTCCCCAATTTCAAGTTCTGATAATATACCAGGTACTGTAATATCAGATTGAACACCTGTTAATTGCGGTGTTTTTCCAGACACAGTATAGTATTTACCTTTAGTAACTTTATATTCTCCAGAAGGATTGACTTTTGCATTTTTTGAACTATCTAATGTAAATGTTTGATAAGTACCCTTCCCAAAAGTATTTAAATCTCCAACTATTATTGCTCTACCATAGTCTTGAAGAGTCTGTGCTACAATTTCTGAAGCAGAGGCAGAGGCCTTATTTACCAAAACAACCAAAGGGCCATCATAAGTAATTTTACCTTCAGTATCTCTTAAATGTGCTATATTGCCATTATTATCTTTTATTGACACAACAATGCCTTTTGAGATAAACAACGATACAACTTCTACAGCTTGAGGAAGAAGGCCACCGGTGTTAGATCTTAAATCTAAAATAATTCCTTTAATTTTATTTTTTTTATTAAGATTCTCTATAGCCTTTTTAATATCGCTTGAAGAAGAACTATTAGGATCTTGATAAAAAGAGTGGAGTTTTAAATGAGCAATAATCCCATCAGCGTAGGGCTCTATTTTTTTTTCAAATCTGCTCTCTTCTAAGACAACTTCATCTCTTTTTAAAGTTATATCAAATGTATCTTCTTTTTTAGTGTCTTTAGAAGGTCTTACTATTGTAAGCATTACCTCAGATCCCTTTTCACCTCGTATTTTCTCCACTACTTCTGTTATATCAAGACCAATTACAGGTTCTTTATTAACCGCAATAATCTTATCTTTAATTTTTAAATTAACCTTTTCAGCAGCAGACTTTTCAATAATTCTTACAATTTCAAATCCATTTAAATTATCCTTTAGTAAAGCTCCTATTCCAAATAGTCTTTGCTGAATTTCAATCATTAATTGTTTAGCTTCGCTAGGGGATAAATAATTTGTATGAGAATCTAAAGAAGCACAAAAAGATTTAAGTACATTTGATAAAATAAGTGACTTCTTATCATTTTCTGAACAGTCTAAAAAATCTTTTTCTTTTAAAATTCTTCTTTTCTTCAATCTATTAAAAAAAACTTCCTGGTCTTCTTTTTCAAACTTTTTAACGGCATCAAGTTGTAAGGATTTGATTTTCAATAATCTTGTTAATAATTCATTTTTAGTTGGGCTCCATGTTAAATCCTTAAACTCCTCAGGGTCAACATTTTGTATGAGATTGCTTTTTCCAACCTCAATTTCGAGCTTATTTCGTCTATCAATCGCTTCTGTCATTTTTTCATAAATTTCAAAAAAAACTAAGAAGTCATTTTTTTTGATAGAAGAAAAGATTTGATTAATTATTTCATCTGTTGGAATTAACCATTTTTGAATATCAGATTCAATAAAATAAGTTTTTGTAGGGTCTAATTCTTCTAAATAATTCTTTAAGATCCTCTCTATAAGAGAGTTATTTAATTCTTTGTAAGTCGCATGTGAAGAAAATATTTCATTCATTTTTTGCTTAAATTCTTTTTCATTAATTTTAGGGATATTTAATCCAAGTGAGAATAAGCCTATGATTATTAGTAAGATAACTCTTTTTAACATAATTTAACCTCAAATATTTGTAACTAATATATCTTAAATATAATTTTTGATGCTAGAGTTATTGATATCTATGCACTTATGATCAAGTGATTATTATAATAAATAATCAAAAAACTATAATAATTCTTTTAAAATCTCAATAGTTAGTATAATTAAACAATATTTAATTATAATAAACTTGAAATTTTCTCTATAATTTGTAATAATTGTTAATAACAAACGATAAACAACGTTATTATAAATAAAACAAATTAATTAATTTAATTAGGAGGAGAAAATGTCAGAGTGGGATCAAAATTCTAGCCCAGTTGATGTTCTTGTGAAGGAAACTGAAGAGAAAAAAGCTGTTTCTATAACAGAAGCTGCTAGAATAAATAATGTAACAAGACAAGCTATTTATGTAGCAATTAAACAAAAAAAATTAAAAGCTACTAAGGATGCTACTCGTTGGACTATAGATCTTCAAGATTTAGAAGATTATAGAAATTCAAAATATTGCAGAAGTAAATCTGTTTTTGAAGGGGAACTTTTATTTAATAATAAAGATGGTTATTATTCTATTAACCAAGTTGCAAAAATGCTAAACGTTCCAGCGCAAAAAATCTATTATGCGACAAGAGTAGGACATCTTAAAGCTATTAGAAAAGGAGCTGCTTGGGTTATTCATATTGATAATATTAATCAATATAAAGAAAACTACTTAAGTAGAATAACAACATCTTTTGTAAGAGTTGGATAATTTTTTAATTCTTTAAAATTTTAAAAAAGCCATTTTATTTATTATAAAAATGGCTTTTTTTATTTTAAACAGATTTTTAAAGAGCGAATAGTCTTAGATAAAGTAGAAATAATAGAACCACAATTTTCAAATAATTTATCAGTTATAATTCTAAAACTAAGTTCATCGAAAGCTATTTCTTTTTTTAAACTTGAAATAATACTCATTCCATCATTTGATAAATATACATCACAAAAATCTTCATTTTTTGAGGCAATACAAGAAATGGATTTAATATGATCTTCTAAACTTTTAAGTGTAATAGTACCCCAAGGAAATATTAATTGTTCCCCGTCACTATTAATAAAACTATAAGTTCTTTTAACACCTAAATTATTTGTATTGGAGATATTATTTAAATAATTTAAAGCTATATTTGAAATCAGCAGTGAACTTGCACACATAATTTGTGATATACCATAAAGTTTCCTGCCATTTCTGATGCTTCTAATACCAAATCCAATCATATTACCAGAAATAAACCCAGCAGATAAAGAAAGGGGATCTGAAGCATTAAAATAACAATATATATAAGTTATAGAAGAAGAGATAGCAACTTGAAATAAAGAAGATGTAGAGACGAAATTTGTAAGCATATTTTAACCTAAATAAAAAAGAGTAAAATGATATGAAATTATTATTATTTATCAATAAAATATTATTATTAAAATAATTTCTATATAGTTTAGTTTTTTATAATAATTATAAAAATAAAAAAAAATTAACGATTTTTTTTCTTATCTTTAATAAGTTCTTTTGTTTTGAAATCTTTTAATTGAAGTTGAATACTAGACTTATTTAAAAAATTATTAATATGAGGAGTAAATACGATTTTCAATTGAAGATTTTTTTTCTTCAAAAGACTTTTTTTATAGGACATGTTAAATCCAATACCTTCAAGCATTCTATCGTTTTGCTCAAGGTACACTTTTAAATGGGTTTTTCCAACAATTTTAGGGGCCCAAGTTTGATTAGCAACAGTATATAATAAAGGGGGGGGATTGCCATTTCCAAATGGTTCTAAAAGAGTTAAAGACTCCATAAAATCAAAAGTTAAATCATCGAAATTAATTTCAGCATCTAAATATATTCTTGATATTAGATCTTTTTCATGCAAAATACTATTAGCTTCATCAATGAATGCTTTTTTAAGCTCTTTAATATTTTCCTCAGGAATTGTAAGTCCAGCAGCATAATCATGACCACCAAAATTAGTAAGTAAATGAGCATTTTCTTTTAGAATAGAAAGTAGAGGGAATTCGGGAATAGTTCTAATAGATCCTTTTCCAAGGCCATTTTCAATAGCGATTAACATTGTAGGTCTATTATATTGTTTAGTAATTCTAGCGCATATAATAGGTATAATTCCCGGGTGCCATTTATCAGAATATAAAACTAAAGCTTTTTCTTTTAAGATTTTAGGATTGTTTTCAATATATTGTTCAATATCATTTGAAGCTACTCTTTCAATTTTTTGTCTTTCAATATTATGAAGATCTAATTCCTTTGCAAGTTTTGATGCTTCTTCATCATCTCTTACTAAAAGAAGCTCAACTCCTTTATTAGGATCATCTATCCTACCTAAACTATTTAATCTAGGTGCAATTTTAGCAGCAATGTCAACTGGGGTTATATTTTCATGATCTAGTTCGCAAACATCGAAAAGTTTTTTTAATCCTACTCTATTAGTATTTCTTAATTCTTTTAATCCATACTTAACGAAAATTCTATTTTCACCAAGTAAAACTCCCATATCTGAAATAGTTCCTAATGCTACTAAATCTAGAAAGTTTTTTAATTCAATTTTTTTACTATCAATTCTACCTTCTTCAATTAAGAAATTTACAATACCATGAGCTAATTTGAAGGCTACTCCAACTCCTGTTATATCTCTATTTGGATAAGAATTGTTTATTAATTTAGGATTTAAAGTTGCAATACAATTTGGGAGTTTAGAAGTTGGTTCATGATGATCAGTAACTATTACATCAATGTTTTGTTCAACAACTTTTTGTATTTCTTTAGAAGCTGTAATACCACAATCCACTGTAATGATTAAAGAGCAGTTATTGCTCTTAGCAAAGTCTAAAGACTCTGATATAATACTCTTTTTATGAGAGGTGCTATGAGGAATATAAAAAAATACTCTAGCTCCAATTTGTTTAAAAAAATCAACTAATAAAGCTGCAGCAGTCATTCCATCTACATCATTATCACCATAAATTAAAATACCTTCATTTTTTTTTAAAGCTGTATCTACTCTTTCAATTGCTTTATCCATATCATCAAATAATGAAGGGTCATATAAAGATGGAAGGGTTGAATATAAATAATTATGTATTTCTTCTAATGATGAAAATCCACGAGAAACCAATATTTGGGCGGTCACTGGATGAATATTAAATTCATTAACTATTTTTTTTAGCCACCCAGGATTTATTTTGGGGGGGATCCAAGTTGGCTGATTTTTGGAGGGCATAACCCTACCTTTTTCCTTATTTATTATTTAATATTAACAATTTTTTTTAAATTTATACTATTTATGATTTATATATTATTTTTTTTTTTTTGAACATATTAAATTTAATATTAAAAATTAATGTCCTTTTAGTTCCTTTTTATTTTTTATATTATTTTTGTCACCTATTTTATGAAAAAATAACATCAGAGGAGAAGCGATAAAAATAGAGGAAAGAGTTCCAAATAATACACCTATTGTCATAACTAAAGCAAAGCTAAATATTGTAGATCCTCCAAAGAATACTAAAGTTAAAAGTGCGATTATTGTTGTAAAGGAGGTTATCGTTGTTCGAGAAAGAGTTATATTAATTGCTTTGTTAATAATTTGTGAATAAGAGCTTTTATTAGAAAGTTTTAGATCTTCCCTTATTCTATCAAAAATCACGATGGTATCATTTAAGGAATAACCTATTATTGTCATAAGAGCTGCAACTGTATGTAAATCAATTTGAATTGGGATATGAAATAAATTCAAAATAGAAATAATTCCTAAAGTTACTAATATGTCATGAATTAAACAAATAATAGCACTCATAGCATATTTTAATTCAAATCTAAAAGTTATGTAAATCATAATACAAAGGAGAGCAATTGAAAGACCTATAATTGCATTATTTCTCATAGTATCAGACATTTGGCCACTCATTGTAGTCCAACTTTGATCTAATTTTTCTAAACTATGATTAGTTAATTTTATATTTGAACTTTTTAAAGTATTTACAATCCAATTAATTCTTGGATTATTTTCATATACAAAATTCACACTTTTATTATCTAAGCTGAATGGCATGTTATAAAAAGGTTTTCCTTTTTCATTTACAGAAGTTCCAAATAAAATTCTTAAATTATTATTTGGGGTAAGTGTTCTTATTTGAAAATCATTTTTAGTAAGGCTTGTTTTTAACAAAGAATCTTCAACAAGCTCTCTATAATCTTTTTGATTATGATTTTCTACTTCAATATTTAAAGTATATCCACCTGTAAAGTCCATTCCGAAAACAGATTTCTCTTGAATTTTTAAAGTGTAAGATCCTATTAATATGAGGGCTGTGGATGCTATAGCAATATATTTAGACAATTTTAAGAAATTAAAATTTTTAGATTTTACAAAATTGGACATGTTTAATTTTTTTTGTCCTGGTCTTTGCAGCCATTTTGTAAAAATATATTTAGTCATAAATAAAGATGTAAACATTGAAGATATGATTCCAATAATTAATGTTACAGCAAAACCTTTAATAGGTCCTGAATCAAAATGTAATAAAATTAAAGCTGCAATAATAGTTGTAATATTAGAATCAAAAATAGCGCTAAAAGCTTTTTTATATCCATTTTGTATCGCTATAGATAATTTATTTGAAATTTGTAACTCTTCTTTAATTCTTTCAAATATAAGCACATTAGCATCAACCGCCATACCAACCGTTAAGATAATTCCAGCAATTCCTGCAAGAGTTAATGTTGCATTTAAATTTTGTAGAGTAGCCCACATTATAAATAAGTTCATGATCACAGCAATAGATGCTATAATCCCAGCAAATCTATAGTAGAAAACCATTGTAATTATAACCACTAAAAGAGCAATAATGGTAGCAATTATACCTTTAGTTCTCTCTTGTTTACCAAGTTCAGGAGAAACGTTTTTCTCAGACATAATATGAGGAGTATAACTTAAAGATCCTGCTTTCAAATCTGCTGTTAATTGATTAATTTCTCTTAATGTGAAGTTACCAGAGATCATTGCGCTATCACGAAGGGCAGATTCTAAATTTGGAGATGAGATGATTGAATCGTTTAAAATAACAGCCATTCTCCAACCTTTTCCAATAGAATATTCGCTTAATGAAGTATTAGCAATTTTTTCTTTTGAAAAGGTTTTAGTCCAATTATAGAGGCTGTCTCTTGGGCTTAATTTTATACCTTCTTTATTTGTATACGATCCTCTTACTTCAAAAGATAAAAAATTACCTTTTGAAGGATCATATGCAGATCTAACATTTACAAGACTTGTTCCATCTAATGCAAAGTTTTTAAAGACTATAAGTAGAGGGTGTGTTTGATTTTGCCAATCTTTATAATCTTTACCTCTAAAAAGAGATATTTTAGAAATTTTATCATTGAAGTCCGTAGATATTTCTTTTTCTAAAGGAGATTGTAATCTAAGACCGTTATCATAAAGTATTTTTGCTGATTCGGATCTTGGTTGAATAGAATCGCTTGTAAGAGAATCTCCATATAAATGTTTATAAGCAATAGTATTTATACTTTCGATATCTTTTTTATTTGTAACAATTGCTTCATTATATACATCTTGTAAAAAACGATTTACGTGAGCTGCTAGTGATTGATTTAAAGGAGCAAATTTTTCATTTACTACATTAAAATACATAGAAGATGCTTTTACAAGTTCTGATGCAGAAAGCCCTTGAGCTCCAGGAAAATCTAAAACTATATTAGAGTCTATGGTTCGGATGCTTACTTCAGAAACACCCATTTTGTTAACTCTATTATATAGTTCGTTCATCCCTTGTTTTAAAGATGCTTCATCTTTTACTATTTTGCCATTTTGATCTCTAAGTTCAATTTGAACAGATTTACCTCCTGATAAATCAAGACCCCAATGTAATATTTTTCTGTCATCACCTCTAAAATATTTTTTAAAACTTAAAATGAAGTTATTAATTAAAATATTTTTATTTGGAGGGGCAAAATCATATTTTTTATTTAGATCAAGACTTACTTGAGCAGAGTTGTAATCATCTTTCCATTTTAATAGATCTTCTTGCATTTGAGTTTCTATTTTATTTAAAGTAAGGATTCTTTGTTCCAAATTAGTAAATTCTAAACTAGCATATTTGTTAGATCCATGAACTTTGAAATCTTCTCTAGTAGCTTGTAAAATAGGTTGATAATAATCATCATTTTCAAAAATAAAATCTTGATTGAATTCACTTGTGTTTTCTAAAGAGGATCCGGCAAATCCTAAAAATCCATTTTGAGCTAAAATATTATTTAAATTCTCAAAATCTTTCTTGAAGATATTTGCATCTTTGGTATTTGAGAAATTTTTATATTTTTGATGAATTCTATCCAATCCCTTCGCTATTACATAAATAGAATTTTCTCTCATGAAATTTGAAAATTTTCCATTATGTATTGCAGGTGAAAATACAACTAAACAAAACTTTTTCTTTTCTTGTGGAAGACTGTTATATGTATCCCAATCATAAACTGGGAACGATGTTAACGATAGTTCATCTAAAGATCTTTTCCAGTCAGAGGATAGTGTTGTTTTGATTTGTTCTGTATAAATTTTAGCAATTTTATTAAGTTTTAAAACAAGAAGACTATTAGAGTTTTCTAGATCATTTAAATTTATGTTAAATTCATCATTTTCTATTACTAAATGTTCATTTGTTTGATTAGATATTTTTGCTATTTCATTAAAAACTAATTGATCAAAAAGATCTTTATTTGATTTATCAAGTTTATTTCTTGTTTTTATTATATCTTTTTGAAGTGAAAGATATAATTTACTATTTAATAAATCTAAATTGATTTGAGAAATTATAGGGTTTTTATCTTTTAAACTAATTTTTATAATATTATTTTTTGAATCTTTATTATATTTATTTTCCAAAGATAGGTATATTTCATTGTAATTTAAAGGAGTTTTTCCATTGGTGAATTTGTTTAGATTTTTATTTATAATGTTTTGGGCATTAATTAAAAGTGTCTCATTTTTTTCTATTAAATTGAGTTTGCTTTGGATTTCTTCTTTATAATTATTTGAATCGCTTAATTGTTTTGATAAACTTGCTTTTTCAAGTTTTAATTGATTTTTGAAATGGTCTATTGAAGAAAGTAATGTTTGGATAGCTTTATTTTTATCAAAATAATTTTGTGTAAAACTATTATAGTATCTATTTAAAGCGCTTGGATTGTCAGAAAATACTTTTGAAACTGAAACGATATTTGTGCAAAGAGCAAATACCATGTCTTTTGCGTTTATAGACATTGGATCTTTTAAAATATTTTCCAAATAAATAGAAAAACTTGAAGCTCCACCAATGCTTTGAGCTATTTGAGATACTCTATCAAATAAAACTTCTTTATACAGATGTGAAAGATTTGAATTTTCTTCTTTTGGTGCAAATTCAAAAAAATTATTATCTGATAATTTAACTAAAATATTTCTTTTAATCAAAACTTTTTTTGAAACTTTTTGCATTTCATATGGAGTGATATTTAATTGTGAGGGTACAAAAGATATTAAGTTACCAGCTTTGTTTGCATATTTTTTAAATTTATTAGCAGCTTCGATGCTATTAAATTGTACAATGATTTGAGAAGGGTTTTCACTATCAATATTTACACTAGAAGGATTAATTTTTAACATTTTAGTGTAAGAATTGATCCAATCAATAGAACTTTTTTCTAAGTCATTAACTCTATTATATATATGTTTAGAAATGACTTGAGCTTTTTTATCATTAATTGGACTTTTAAGAGGTTTACTATAATAAAAAACAGTAGGTAATATATTATATATTGTTAAAATTATAACTAATGTTATTATCCAAAATTGTAATCGAGTGCGTTTTTGCATAAGAGTTTACCCTTATATTGTAAGATGAATTAAGAAAAGTTTTTATTAAAATAATAAGCAATAATAGTGAATTGTGTCTAGTGAAATTAAATTTTTATAAATTATTTCAAAACTTTCTTCTTAAAAAAAGATATTTTTTATATTCTAAATACTGTTTTTTTTAAGGTAATTTCATATGTCTATAGTTTTAGTAGTTGGGCTGCAATTTGGAGATGAGGGCAAAGGTAAGGTAGTAGATCTTTTATCTAAAAAAGCTGATGCTATTGTCAGATCCTATGGTGGGAATAATGCTGGACATACAGTAAATATTAATAACGAAGAGTTAAAAGTTCATTTATTACCTTCTGGCGTTTTTTATCCTCATACTAAATGTTTTATTGCTTCAAACTGTGTTGTTGATCCGAAGTCTATATTGGAAGAGATAAAACTTTGTGAGAAAAAAGGGTTTTATTCTTTAGATTCAAGGCTTTTTATATCTTCTTATGCAAATGTAATTTTTGATTATCATAGATTGTTTGATGCGCTTGAAGAGGAAAGAAAAATTAATAAAATTGGGACAACTAAAAAAGGAATAGGTCCTTGTTTATCAGATAAAATAAATAGAATAGGTATTAGAATAACAGATCTTATTGATGAAGATATTTTAAAGGAAAAATTAAAAGAAAATATTTTATTGAAAAATGAGATTTTAGAAAAATTATATAATCATAAGCCAATTGACTTTGAAGCAACTTATCAAGAATATAAATCTCTTGGAATGTCTTTAAAAAAATATGTCTTAAATGTTGAAAATAAAGTATCTGAGATGATTTCAAATAAAGAAAATATAATTTTTGAAGGGTCTCAAGGATCACTTTTAGATATTACTTTTGGAACATATCCATATGTTACTTCTTCTTCTATATTATCTTCTTCTTTTTATGCAGGTTTAAATGTAAAAAAAAATGATAACTTTCATAATTTAGGAATTATAAAAGCTTATATTACTAGGGTAGGAAGTGGGCCACTACCGACTAAATTAGCAAAAGATGAAGAAAAATTATTTGATCATACAAAAATTAAAGAGATTGGCACTAGCACTAATAAATATAGAACGATTGGATGGTTTGATGCTATTTTAGCAAAATATAGTGTTAATATTAATTCAATTGACTCTCTTGCTATAACTAAATTAGATGTTTTAGATGATTTAGATGAAATAAAAGTATGTACAAAATATAAAATTGGATCAGAAATTATTAATAATATGCCTTTAAATACAAAACAATTAGAATCAGCAATTCCTATTTATGAAACCTTTAAAGGATGGAAAACGTCTACTAAAAATATTAAAAATTTTAATGATTTACCTAAAAATGCTAAAACATATTTAGAGTTCTTAAAAAATATATGTAATCTTCCTATTAGTATTATTTCTGTTGGGCCTAAAAGAGATCAAACGATTTGGTTAAAAGAGTTTTTCAATTAATATGATGTTAAATGTAAAAAAAAATAATACAAAACAAAATATCGATTTAGATAAATTTGAAATCCCCCAACATATTGCTATTATTATGGATGGCAATAGAAGATGGGC
>JAAKFI010000029.1 GCA_011065125.1 Candidatus Anoxychlamydiales bacterium
ATACTCACTAATTTGAGCAGCATTTTTATCGGCAAGACGATTTAAAACTTCATCTATAAGTTTGAGTTCTTTTGCTGATAAAAGATCAAGACAAGTATCTCGAAGAGGTAAATATTTTTTTTGCTCTCGTTGAAAATATTCGCTTTTAACTTTTTCAATTTCTTCATCTGCAATCATCTCATTTACAATGGATTCAAATTCAATTGGAGTTGGTCCATATGTATTTTTCTTATAGGTAGCTCCAATTAATTGCTCTTCATATTTTTCATAAAAATCAAAATCTATAAAATACAAAAGCTTGTAAAGAACAGTCTCTCCTACGTTCGACTTAGCTCCGACTTTATTAAGGATATACAATAAAACTTCTCGAAACTTTTGAACATTTTTTGCCGGCACACTAATTCTCATAGCTTCTTTGGTTTTATCCGATGGGTAAAATTCTTCAAGATTAACTTCATCTAAAGGAATTCGACCTAGAAGCTGGTCTGAACTTACTTCTAGAACATCAGCAAAACGACTCAGTTCATCTGCCTTTATTTGACGATGATTATTCTCAATGTTTGAGAGAGTTTCACGATTTATACCCACTTTTTGAGCAAGCTCATCTTGACGCCAACCTTTGGCTTCTCTAAGCAGCTTAATTTTTTCTCCTAAGGTATTATTCATTTTTTTCTCCTAATAAGATAATTTTATTATATCATATGTAAGATTTCTGCACACAAACACGTAAGATTATCTTACATAAATTTAATAAATTTAATAAATTCTACACAACCATTTAGAAATTAGCAGCTTGCAAATTCTCTAATTTAAAAATTTTCCAATCAAAAGTTCTGAATGAGTCTCTCCACCTCCATTTTGGACAGAAAATTAGAGAAAATCTAATATAAATATTTTTAATAATTACAAAAAAACAAACAATTTTACTTCTTGATATTTAATATCCTTTAATGGGATGATTAATGACCTTTCACATTAAATTAATAACATTCTACCTGGATTAATTATTAAAGAAAGTCTTATACCGGGTAGCTTTTGGAGCATTTTATATGTCATTTGATTCCCTTGGTCTTTCGACCGAACTAGTTCGCGCTGTTTTAGAAAAAGGTTACAGCAAACCTACCTCTATTCAACTTCAAAGTATTCCTGTCATCCTTAAAGGACTTGACATTATGGGTAGAGCACAAACCGGCACAGGAAAAACTGCAGGATTTACCCTGCCTTTACTACATCTCTTAAACAAACGCTCTCAAAATAGTGCTCAGCGATCTCCTCGCGCTTTGATACTTACCCCAACGAGAGAACTTGCTGCCCAGGTAGCTGAAAGCGTAGATACTTATGGTAAATATTTATCTTTAAAATCTATTACAGTCTTCGGTGGAGTCAATATTAAGCCACAAATCGCAAAACTACGCAGAGGAGTAGACATCTTAGTAGCCACACCGGGAAGATTGCTGGATCTTGCTAACCAAAAAACTGTAGATCTCTCTAAAATAGAAATTTTGGTCTTAGACGAAGCCGATCGCATGTTAGATATGGGTTTTATTCATGATGTAAAAAAAATCATTAATCTTCTACCAAAGAAAAGACAAAATTTACTATTTTCAGCAACTTTCTCAAAAAATATTATGAGACTTGCTGACAACCTTCTAAATTCTCCGACAATGATTGAAGTTGCAAAAAATAACCTTGAAGCAGAACAAATAGAGCAATTAATATATCCAGTTGATCGCAAACGCAAAAGCGAACTATTAACTCATTTGATTAATACAAAAAAATGGGCACAAGTACTAGTTTTCACTAGAACTAAACATGGAGCGAATCGACTAGCTACATATCTGGAAAAAAATGAAATAAGTGCAGCTGCTATCCATGGCAATAAAAGCCAAGCAGCACGTACTCTAGCGCTATCAAAATTCAAAAATAAGAGTATACGTGTACTCGTTGCAACCGACATTGCAGCTCGAGGTATAGACATAAATCAACTACCACATGTTGTAAACTTTGAATTACCAAATGTACCTGAAGATTATGTGCACCGTATCGGTCGTACTGGTCGCGCTGGAAACGAAGGAGAAGCTGTATCATTGGTATGTGTCGACGAACTTAAATTGCTTAAAGATATAGAACGTCTTATCAAGCGTGAATTACCAAAGGAGGTAATTCCCGGTTACGAACCAGACCCATCTATTAAGGCAGAGCCGATTATTAATGGACGTAACGCAGGTGCTAGACGTGGTGGTAAAAACCCATTTTCAGGCAATGCAAAAAATCATTATTCTAATCCTACCGGACGCAAGAGAACCCACTCAAATAAATCAACGTTCCGTGGTAAATTTAATTCAGGTGGCCAAAGAGGCCGAGGGAAATAGTAGGGCTATTAAGAGAGTACAGTATTAAGTGCAAACAGATAAAAAAAGCTTATACTAGCTTTCTTGATTCACGCATTGTTAAGATTTTTTCTGAAATAAGAGTTTCTTGAGGATACATTTTAATCAGAGGGGCAGAAAAACCTAAAAGACTAGGATATTGCCTTTCTTCAGCACAATGAGTCACAACATAACCAAACCCAATATCGATTTGCATTGGAATTATAGCTCTCCCCAAACAACCTACAAACTGAACTCTAATTCCCTCATATTCTTTTTGTAATTGCATCTTCTCCCCCTTTATAGAAGAAAGGATAAAATCAACCCCATCATCAATAGGAGAATTAATCTCACATATCTCTTTTATAATTTTAATAATATTCTCTAATGAATTCGATGTTCTTGCTAAAGTATCAATATCCATTGTTGCTCTAGATTCTGCAATCCTCCAAACTTTTAAAAGAAGAGCACCTTTTAAAATAAAAATGTCCTTATAACTAGATTTAGATAATCGAAACAAAAAACGTTCCATAACATAATATTGCAATAATTCCTGCAAAGGCCTTTGAGTAGTTTTTGCAATATTCAATAAACGATTTTTTACCGAAGCAGCAACATTTTTTATATTACGATTGGTCATAAGTTAAAGCCTTCAAATATGGTTCCAGAATTTTAATAATCCTTGATTCTTTTGCAAAATCTAGCAAAAGATTAATATTTATATTATCCTGCTTTAAGTAGTTTTTGAGAGCTTCTATGGCAATTTCAATACCAATCTTTTTTCTTAACCTAAAACAATCTATAATCGATTTTTCTCGAGAATATATTTTTACTTTGGCTCCCCCAAAATTATATTTTCCTATCCCAGCTTTATAAAATTTATCAGAAAAATAATGAACTCGAATAGGAGGATATTTTACTTTAGGTGGAACATAATTTCTAACAACCGCAACATCTATCCATCTAGGAATCTGCACAGTTAAGCGATGGAAATAAAGAGCTGATATCAAGCAAACAACCCCTTTTGGCATTATTCTTGAAATTACCACTAAATCATGCTCTTCAATATCGGGTAAATCAGTTAAAGCATATACTCCCCTTTGAAGCAGCTCAACAATCCCCTGATCTCGCAATTCATAGAGAATGCGGGGGTGAATCCCTTCTGCAATTGCTTCTGAGGATCTAAGTATTCCCCCGTGAAGCTTAAATATTTTAATCGCTTTATTACGAATGTTTTGCTGTTTTTTTTTCATATTGGATAGTATGTACGTCATTTGTTTGTTAACTGCAGTATATTCTATCCAATTTAAGAAGACAACAATATTTATTTTTTACGCAATTTTTACGCACTAGACTAAACAAAACCAGTTAAAAAGAAAGTAAACTAAATTATTTAAACCAATCTTAAACACCTAGTTTTCTTAATGTTATTTATTCTATTTTAATCCGGTTTACATATCGAATATAGAGTTCGATTCTCTCCATCTCCATTTTGGCTGGATCAAATAATCCTGTCTATTTTTTATTCTGTAGAAGATTAGCTAAATCAATTGGAGCTATAAAAATATATGCTTTCCCCTTCTTTTCCATTTTTAATACCCCTTTTTTAGATAAATCTTGTAAATCATGCCTAGCAGTATCGTAAGCAATACGATGACTGTTTTTATGAACTTCAATGGTATAACTTGCTCCTGGGTGACGCAGGGCGTGAGCCAATAAAGATTCTTGTCTAGAGTTAAAATCTCTATCGCTTCTAACTAATAATTCTACCTCTTTCAACTCATCTGCTTTATGATTAATGTAATCATGTAATAATTTCATTGATTTCCGGATCACTTCAGTTTGATGCATAACAAAATAAGTTAGATCATTTCCATCTGTTTCCGTATAAAGAAAAGCTTTTCCATACTGAACAGGGGCTTTTAAAATAATTTCAGATATAGAAATAAATTCAAAAAGCCAATATCCATGACGCAACATTAACCAATAAAATAAGGCACGAGCCGTTCTTCCATTTCCATCTATGAAAGGATGATCATAAGCCAACCAAAAATGTAAAATGATTGCACGAATAGCAGGATGAATAAATTGATCAGGCGTTTTCCCATTCGCAAAATCACACATGGCTTCCAATCTTTCTGACAATTCATCTGCATGCGGTGGATCGTGCAAAACATCACCTGAAAGGCATTCCTCTACTACCACCAGCTCATCTGCTTTTCGTAACCTTCCTGCAGCATCTGGATTATCTAAGGTTTGATCTGTAATTGTTCTATGAATTTCAAAAATTAATTCCTTAGAAAGAGGCTGTTTCTTCCATTGTCTAATCTTTTGCATTGTATAATAATTATTCGAAATCATTTGTTCACTTTTATTCCTTGGCGCTCTTCCAGATCTCAGCATTTCTTTAGCTACTCTTCGAGTCGTAGCAGCTCCTTCAATTTGACTAGAAGTGATTGCTTCTTGGATAAGAGAACGTACTAGATATTGATCTCGAGTTTGAGGATTAATAATAGCTTCAGGAGCTTTTATTATTCCCCCTGTACCAAGATCTATTTGATGCAACTGTTCAAGCACACTATCTGTAATATTATAGAAAAAAATATCTTTCTTATCTCTATCCCATAAAGGAATGGCCTTAAAACCAAGAAGACGTCGCATCTTAATTCCACACCACCACTCTTCTATAGTCAATCCTTTAGGGGGAGTTATATGACGTAAGTTGTCCCAATGTCTGTACTGTCCTTCATTTTCCGTTTTAATTCCCTCTTTAAGAATCAAATCAAATTTCTCTGGAGAGGAAAAATACATCGCTTGTTTATCTTTAATATCTGGAGGTCTACGAGGCATCTTCATAACTTGCTACCAATTTTTAATTTAATGGTAACAAAAATGGATTTTTCAATCAACTACCAAATTATCTAAAATCGGTAATATCTATATACTCGATTGATTGTTAATAGATTACATCTGGATAATCAAAAAATATTATTTTTTAACTACCAAATTGGTAGATTTTGGTATTAAATTGGTAGAAAAAATATTTTCTCAAATCATTCCAGTTGAAAATTCTGAATGTGTCTCTCCACTTCCATTCTTTAACATTTTTTACTAGTTATTTATCTCAATACACACCTTGATTTACGCAAATTTTATGCACTAGACAAGGATAAACTAGATAAATTCAAAGACAGAAATCATCCAAAAATCTTAACTAGTTATTTCAATCTTGGAGTAAGCAGGACAATTGAAAATCATAGATAAAATACAATCTCATTTTATAAAAATATTTATCTGAAAAATGTGACAATTTTCATTTTAGTTTAGGAGTCAGTTATCATCTCTTCCTATACTAAATGATAGTGATAAAGTATTAAAATACGAAACTGCAATACAAAGATCGATATATCAAAACCTTATAATGCTCAAAACCTGTCAAAATAATAGTTGAAAATGGGTTTGTTTTGGACTTATTGCAATTAAGCAATCGATAAAAAATGCTAAAAACCTAAATTAACTACATATATAATCGATTGGTAAAGAAGTATTTATTTTGGAGAATAAACTAATTTAACTCTACCATCTAAAGACCTCAGCATTGCAGCCATAGCTTCTAATTCACTCATTTTTCTATATTGTGAATTAGATAATGGATCATATGAAGTTACGTCTCCTGTACGTGAATCTATAGAAAGACTGCTATAGTTAAGCTCATCGCTTCCTAAAATATATTCGGAAACTATTTCCATAGGCAAGTCTTGTTTTCCTGTCATCAGCATCTTAATTGCTGCGATGGTATCTTCGGAAAAACCTTCAAGGCCTCCACGCAAATGAAGCTGAATAGGAGCTTCAATAGGTTTTTCAACTAATTTTAATATATTACGAAACACCAAGACACTTGACCTTCTCACTTCTTCAGCATTTGTAAAATGCACTATAAAAGCTATTTTATTAGTTGGATCATATCCCCCAACTGCAACACATGGAGCACATCCATATGTAGCTACGACAGGCTTTGGATCTGTAGAGATTGTAAAAGCAGCTTCTGATACTAAAACTTCTGCAATTTTATCACCATCGAGTTTTGGCAAAGAACTAACATCTGTAGTCTGTTGTAATGATAATGGAGAATTTAATTCTTGCCATTCACTATCAGAAAAAACACCTCTATCTTTAAGTAAACTTAGTATTCTATTTGTCATATCATCTAATTCATGAGAAGAAGTATCTGGGATTAATACTTCTCTTTCTGATTGGTTTTTGCGTATTCTACACGGATCTATACGCATATTTATACCTATATGTTTTTAATTCAATAATTATTATTATAATTACATTTTTAATAAAAATCATTGATTTTTTAATCTTTATGCAATTTTTACGTACTTAACCAAACAAAAGTAGCTAAATTAGAATTAAACTAAATTATTTATTTTCCCTAAACTCTTGATTATCTTAATATTATTTAATCTATTTTGCTCTAGTTTATAGATAAAAATAGAGTTTGATTCTCTCCACCTCCATTATTCCAGCTTAAATCAGAGTAAATAAGATTGAGAATTTCAATAACTTATACATCAATCAAGGAACTCAGTTTAGTCTTGTTTATGCCACTTTTTTGCAGTCAAGTGCGTAAAAATTGGATATAAAAAAAGGAATCTTTTATAAGAAAAAAAAAGAGACCAAATATGTATTTTTATAAAAAATTTTATAAGTTAGTGTTTTTATTAGGACTAGCAATTCTTTCAATAACTTCATGTACAAAAAATGATAATCATAAGCCAATTACTAAAAAATTGATGGCTTTAATAAAAAAAGATCCTGAAATCAATAAGATGTTAAAGGAATCAATTGCGAAAGCTAAAGAAATAAATCCTGATAAAAAAACCAATCCAGTTCAAAATTTGGATGATTATTTAAATTATGTTGATAAAATATCAGTATTACTTCCGTATGAAAATATTGCTGATGATATGCATTATTTTTACTTTTTAATTGATCAACCTTTACCAGAATTAAAAAATAAAGGTTTATTCAAAAATTCTTTACAATTTTATGAGCCATTTTCATCATGGTTACGTGATCTAGCTAATACGTGGAGAAAGTTCCTTGACTCTAAAGCTTCATGGAATGAAGGAATTTATCAAAAATTTTTAAATGACCCTAGATATGGCTTACAAAAAGATTGGTATGAAGATGCATCTAACTGGAAAACTTTTAATCATTTTTTTTCAAGATATTTAAAGTCACCAAAAGCTCGTCCTATAGCTTGTCTGTCTGATCCTTGTATTGTTGTTTCACCAGCAGATTCTGTACCTGAGGCATTTTTACAGATTGATAATAATTCAAAGATTTTGGTCAAAAATGGAGTAACTGTAAAAGATAATCTTTTTTTTAATATGGCTGATTTGTTAGGTAAAAATAGTAAATATAAAAATGTTTTCGCAAATGGAGTATTCACTCATGCATATTTAAGCCCATCTGATTATCACCGTTATCATTTCCCTGTTGGAGGAATAGTCAAGGAAATAAAAATTATACCAGGAAATGTTGTTGTAGAAATAAAATGGAATCCACAAAAACAATCTTATGATGTTATTGATACTATTGGTTGGCAATTCAATCAAACTCGTGGTTATGTTATTTTAGATACAGGAAAATATGGACTTGTTGCTGTTATTTCTGTAGGTATGGATTTTGTTTCTTCAGTTAATTTTGAAAAAAATGTGAGAGTAGGCAAAACTTTTAAAAAAGGTGATATGCTTGGATATTTCCTGTTTGGTGGATCGGATATTATTATGCTTTTTCAATCAAAAGCTGATGTTAAAATGACTACACCAATTGATAAACATATTTTAATGGGAGAAAAATGGGGAGTAATGAAAGGACAGGATAATAAAGTATCACCTGAGTGACTCATTCTAAATCAACTAATTTTTAATTTAATAGCAGCAAAATAGACTACTCCAAACAACTACCAAATTGGTAGGTTTGGGTATTAAATTGGTAGAAAGAATATTTTCTCAAATTATTCCAATTAAAAGTTCTGAATGCATCTCGCGACATCCATTTCGGCCAGATCAAATGATCTGGCCTTTTTTTTTATCTTCATTAATTTCTAGAGACATCCATTCGAATTTGCATTGACAATAGACTTCAAGATTTTTTTTCAAAGATACTGAAGAAAAACTATGGGATAGCTTTTTAATATATGTAATCAGCACAAGATAAGAATAGAAGTTAGTAGATTTCATTAAAAAATAAATTGGTTACTATAAACCTTTAACATTTTTAGCTTATGGACCCTTACGTCCTTCTTCTTCATCGTATTCAACTTTTTGTCCATCGTTTAGAGTGTCTGTATTTTCATCAAGACTGTTAACATGAACGAATAGCTCTTTTCCACCAGCATCAGGTGTGATAAAGCCGAAGCCTTTTTGTGAATTAAAAAACTTAACTGTACCTTTTTCCATTAGAATTTTCCTCTTTTTTTAAAGTATTTAAATAAAAACCATCTATATATTTTCAAATTATATCAATGGGGCTCATTCATTTGAGCAATTTATAAAGATTGTAGCTTATTTCTGATAAATCTAAAAGCAAAGCATTTATAAAAATTTCACACTCCCTAAACAAACAATCATACACAGTTTATTATTAGATAGTTAAGATTATCACCTTAGTGAAAAAGTCCCAATAAAAAAGTTCTGAACAAGTCCAAAACATCTCCTTTTCTTAACTTTATTCATTTTAAATCAATTATTTTAGTGCAAATCAATTTTATTTCTTAAACTATAAAATTGGTTATACCACCTAAAAAAGAGGTTTTATGCTTGTGTCTGTTTTTGGGAGGAAAAATATCGAAAGAATTATTTTTCATATATATCAAATTAACTTATAATTTATATATTTCTATTTCAAAAAATAAAAATATACAATATATTGCTTATCTATTTTTTTAAAATTAAGAAATTATTATTATGTTTAAAATAAAAAATTACAAATCAATTTTATTATTATTTTTAATATTTTTTTCTTTTGGATTTTCAAATAAAAATATTGAATATTTTTCTATTAAAACTTCAAATTACTTATGTAATCAAAATATCCATGTTATAGAATTTGATCCTAATTTTTTTGAAATAAAATTAATTAAAGCTTTAGATAACGGTCTTGGAAGAGAATCTGTTTTATCTATAGCTAAACGCTCTAATGCTATAGCTGCAATTAATGGTGGCTTTTTTACAATTGGAACAAAATATGATGGTAAAGCTTGTGGAACTTTAAAAATACATGATTGGTATTCCCTTCCGACAAAACCAAGAGGATGCATTGGTTGGAATAAAAAAAATGAATTTATATTCGATAGACTCTTAGTTAATATTGAAGGTTATTATGAAACTTTTTCTTTTAAAATTGATGGGTTAAATAGGCAAAGAAATAAAACTGAAGTGATTTTATTTAATTCTCTATTTAATAAAACAACCTTAACTGATATTGATGGAGAAGAAATAATAATAGAAAATGATGTAATTACAGAAATAATTAAGAATAAAAGCAGTAATGTAATTCCTCATAAAGGATATATCTTATCTATTCATAAAGATCACCCTTTATTTAATACTTTTATAATAGGCTCTAAAATAGCTTTTGAATTTAATATCTTATCCCAAACTGATTTAACTTCTTCTAAAGATTGGGAAAAACGTGAATATATTCTTGGTGGGACTCCTCTTTTAATTTATGATAATGAAAAAATTATTGATTTTTCAAGCGAATTAACAATTTTGAGCTTTTTAAATAATAAACATTCAAGAACAGCTATTGGAGTTTTACCAAATGGCCGTATGATTTTTATAGTTGTTGATAAAACTTCTATTTATGATGGAATGACAATGTATGAACTTTTAGATTTACTTTGCTCTTTTAATTGCATGTATGCATTAAATTTAGATGGAGGTGGAAGCTCAACTATGGTATTTGAAAATGAAATTAAAAATTCTCCTCATGGTGATGAAGATGAAGATAAAAGCAAAAATATCACTCGTCGAATTTCTGACGCAATTATAATTAATTCTAAGTAATCTTATTAAAAATCTATTTTCTTCTTTTAAAAAACTGGATTTCTCTTTCATGTTTTTCAGCTTCTTTTCTAGTATTAAAAGTTCCTAAATTTCTTTTTTTATTTGTTTTGGGATCTTTTTTTCTAGAGTATAATCTATATTTTCCAGAAGGCAGCTTTCTAATCATCTATTCACCAATTTTATAATAAATTATATTTTTTACAGTTACAAAAAGATATTGACATGTCAATGAAAAATTAATATTGTAACTGAGTTTAAAAACTAAAAAATTAATGATAAAAAAAATAAATAATGTTATTTACACTCATTTAAGCAACAATTTAAATGAGGATTTTTTAAACAATATAAGTTATTTTTTTTTTCAAATAGCTTCTTATCTTACTGATCCAGTTTGCATTAGTCATGAATATTTTAGAAGATTTTATATAATTGATCATCACTATAAAAATTCTTATAAAATAACTAATTTACTTAGAAAAATATATTATTTTTCTCAATTAACTTTTCATGGAAATGTAGCATTATTTACAAGCATTCCTGGAATATTTTTTAGATACATTGGATCTAAAATACAAAAAAAACCATTTCTTTATATAAATAATAATTCAGATTATAAAAAATTAGATTCTAATAAATTTACACTTTTATCATGGAATATTTGTTGCGTTGGAGGAGGGTATTCTTTAAGCGATGGAGGCGTAATGCCCTTTAGAGATAGGATTGATAAAATAGTTGAGAAAATATTACATTTAAATGCAGATGTCAATTGTCTATATGAAACTTTCGATATAAAATCAGCTTTTTATATTTATAATAAATTAAAAAAACATGGTTACAGAGATTTTTATTTTAATATTGGCCCAAAATCACTTGGTGTATCTTCTGGAATATTTGTAGCAAGTAAATATAAAATTAATAACCCTAACTTTATTCCTTTTTCAAAAAAAATATTAGTGGGAAGAACTAAAAATGCTAAAAAAGGTATTTTTTCATTTACTTTAAGTAGCGATAAAAATGATTTTGCAAATATTTTCACAACACATTTACAACACTCCGAAGAATGTGAATATCCAACAGATGAAGAGATAGAAAAAAGAAAAATGCAAATGCAGTTATTAACACAAAAAACACAAGAATTAAGAGATAGATGCACAGTTGTATGTGGTGATTTAAATTTAGATGATGATGAATATTATAAATCAAATTGGAATAAGCATTTTGATAAAGGATCTATTTTTTCAAGTGGCAAAAAGAGTTGGCTTGGTGATGAATTTTGTGCAAAAATGGTAAAAAAAAGGGTTTCGAAACCCTTAAATTTAGATCATACCATGATTTTAAAAACCTCTGCTCAAAATCTAGTAACAACATACATTGACACAAAATATGATCCTAAAAATATATCAACTGATGCATTATCTGATCATATGGGACTTTTTAGTGAAATTACAATTTTATAAAAAAAAATCAAAATAAAATATTTTTTCTTTACATTAAAATAACTTTTTCTTTAAATTTCTTTGAAAAACTTAACCTTGAGGTAAAGTTATGAGTATAAAAATCAATCCAATGCCCCTAGTGCCCCTAGCTTCTGGGTATCGTTCAGATAGCAGCACAGAGGACGAAGGATTTTATAATTTGGTTAGCAGAGTTAATAGAGTAGGGAGCGAATCTTTAAAAAACGCTTCAATAGTTTTTGCATTACCGCATGAGAGCACCCCTTATGATTCAACAACCCCAACTTCTAGAGCTTCAAATACCTCCAATGCTAGTGGAGCTAGTGATGATGGGTATACTAGTGGTGGTGACCCAGGAATAGAATTTACACATGAAGAATAAATTCGCTAAAGAATATTAATTTCTCTAGCGAATGTTATTTACATTATTTCAACAGCAAGTTTAGCAAGCTCTGATCTTTCAGTCTTGTCTAGGAAAACATGTCCGTATAGTTTTTGATTTTGAAATTTTGATATTGCATAAGAAAGTCCATTACTAGTCTGATCTAAATAAGGATTATCTATTTGAGTGGGATCTCCTGTTAGAATAACTTTAGTTCCTTTTCCTGCTCTTGAAATTATCGTTTTCACCTCGTGAGGAGTTAGATTTTGAGCTTCATCTACAATCATGTATAAATTAGGAAGTGTTCTTCCTCTAATATAGGTAACAGCTTCCATTTCAATTTTTTTACTTTCCATTACCCATTCATATACAGATTTATCATTTGTATCACCTGATGAAAACTGACATAAAACTTCTAAATTATCATATATAGGCTGCATCCAATGGAATAATTTTTCTTCTTTAGTTCCTGGTAAAAAGCCTATATCTTTTCCTAAAGGTATTATTGGTCTTGAAATTAATATTTTTGAATAAACACTTTCATCAAAAGTTTTTTTCATACCACAAGCTAAAGCCAAAAGAGTTTTCCCTGTACCGGCTGGACCTACAATAGTTACTAACTTAATCTCTTCTCTTAAAAGTAAATCAATAACACATCTTTGTTCAACATTTAGAGGGTATACTCCCCAAATACTTTTTTTGTAATCAATTAACGGTTCTAATTTTTTAGAATGAAAATTAAATTTACAAACAGCAGATGATCTTTCTAAACTTTTTAAAATACAATATTCATTTGGCATAAATACTTCATTCGGCTTTTCAATAAATCCATCTTTATAAAATAAATCTATCTCTTTTTTTGCAGTTTCTAATGTTTTGATGCCTCTATATGTTTTTTTATAAGGAGCCTTTAAACTTTCATAATCTTGTGATTCTAATTGCATTGCTTCAGCTTTTACACGACTTACAAAATCCTTTGAAACAAACACTACCCTTTCACCTTGAGCTTTTAAATTATAAGCTATTGATAAAATCTTATTTGAATTCCTGTCGAGAGGTAGTGGAAAATTTTTAATTTTAAAATCTTTATGATCTAAAAAAATCTTAATTTTTGGTCCCTCTGGCAATTTTATTCCTTGATTAAAATCTCCAATTTTTTTTGATTTAATTGAATCTACATATTTAACTATCTCTCTTGCATTCTTACCTAGTTCTCCCGATCTATGTTTTAAAGCATCTAATTCTTCTAAAACAATTAGTGGAATTATCACATCATTGTCTTCAAATCTTTTAAGTGCTATCGGGTCATGAAGAAGTACATTTGTATCTAATACAAAAGTTTTACGCTCCATTTAATATTTCTCCTACTTGAATTTTTTATAATTATTGATTTTTAATGAAATTTATCCCCCTTGATAATATTGCCTCTAAAAACTGACATATAATCTAAATTAAAAAGATTGAAAAGAAAAAATTTTATTTTTTATTAATTATCTAGTAATATGTATTTTTTTTACGTAATATCAAAATGAGAAATCAGAACTTTAAACGATTATAAGCGTTTAAATGATAGACGTTTAAATTTATTCTTTAGCAGTCTCAGAAAACGATTGCTAAAATAATTTTGACATATTGAAAAATACAAGCTATAATAAAGATAAAAACAAAAGTTAATATATATTAAAAAGAGGATGATTCCTATGAAGATAACAGAAAAATTATTACATATACCTCCTTATATATCAACCGCATGGGAAAATATTGAATCTCTTCACACAAAAGATAATTTATTAATCATTAATCTAAAAAATACAAAATCTATTGAAATACCTAATCTTCCAAAACAAATTATAGAGACAATTTTTAATTCACATGCAAAATTTATAGAAAATAAAAATGACAGCCCTCCATTGAATCCTTTTTCAAATATGGGACTTTCAATGAACTCAGGATCTAATTTAAGTTCTATTGATTCTATAACTTCTGCAATGAAACATAATCCTGATCAAAAAGATATGCCTGATATTCCTAAAGAAGTTTTAAAAAAGATTGCAACTATTACAAAAATATTTTCTGATGAAGCTTCAATTGACATCCCAAAACCTGAAGCAAATTGTAATTGCCCATATTGTCAAATTTCTAAAGCAATGCAAATAGCAACAGGTGTAAATATTGAAAATTTAGATGAAGATGTATCTGAAGAAGATTTAAAATTTAGACTTTGGGACATCAAAGAGCATGGTGATAAATTATATCTAGTTACCAATCCTCTTGATCACAATGAAAAATATAGTGTTTTTTTAGGAGATCCTATCGGTTGTACTTGTGGATCTAAAAATTGTGAACATATAAAATCCGTTTTAAAAACTTAATTTTTTTAATTTTTTAAAAAAAAATGTAGAATTTTTTCTAATTTCGCACTACTATCTTTAATTAAGTAACTAATTAAAAGGAGAAGGGGAAATGCGGAAATATTTGTCATACATATGCCTTTTTAGTTTTTTTATTAATGCATATGCAAATCCAAGTAGTTTTCACTCTTTTACCGGTAAAATAACTGGAAATAAAGTAAGAGTTAGAACATCTGCAGATTTAGATGGTAAAGTTGTAAAACAATTAAATAAAAATGAACTTGTCTTTGTAAAAAAAGAAGCAAATGATTTTTATGCAATAAAACCATTTTCAACGTCTAAAGCTTATGTTTATAAAAATTTAATCGTAGACGGAGTTGTAGATGGAAATTTAGTTAATATTAGATTTTCACCTGATTTAGATTCCCCTGTACTAGGTCAATTAAAAAAAGGCGACAGAGTTCTAGGAGATGTTTGTGAACAAAATTCAAAATGGTATGAAATACAAATACCAGATCATATTTCTTTTTACATTGCTAAAGAATATATAACTTATGCTGGCGATGAAAAATACTATGCACAAATTGAAAAGAAAAAATCTGAAGTAGAAACACTTTTAAATTCTGCATATTTTATTACGCAAACTGAAATAAAAAAACCATATGATGAAATGAGACCTGATCAAGCAATTGATCAATTCGATGCTATAATAAAAGGATATTCTGATTTTCCAGAACATGTAAAGCAAGCAAAAGAAGGACTTGTTCTGCTGCAAGATAATTATCTTCAAAAAAAAATAGCTTACCTAGAAGCTAAAGCTTCTATTAGTGAAATGGAAAAAGAAGAGCTTTTATTATCTATTGAAAAATCAAATAGTCCTAAAATAAAAAGACCTGTTTATACATCTATAAAATCAAATAAAAATCTACCTGAAAAATTGAAATTCTATCAACCATTAGAAGAGTCTCTATATTTAACATGGACTACTTTTCATCCTGATAAATCAATAGATGACTTTTATTTAGAACAAGAAATTGATGCGAATACAATATCAGGTGTAATTGAAAGTTATTCTCACCCGATAAAAAATAAACCTGGAAATTTTATTGTTTCAAATGGTTCAAAAAAAGCTTATCTATATAGCACAAAACTTGACTTAGATAAATATGTAGGTAAAAAAATAAAATTAAAAGTCTCTCCAAGACCTAATAATAATTTTGCTTACCCAGCATATTTTGTAAATTCAATTGAATAAATAATAGAGGCAAATATTTTTGCCTCTATTATTTTTATGCCTATTTAACTATCTTCTTCAATGTAAATAGTTTCCTTAACCAAAACTTCATTTGTATTAATAATAGTAGTATATAAATTAAAAAAATTACCTAATGTATATTTATAGAATTCATAAGAAAGAATTACGTTTGTATTTATTGTATCAACAATTATTGGTAGTTCAGCAGTAGAAGCTTCTTGTATTCTAGTAATAGCTCCAATATTTGTAGCAGTTCCTGCAGCTAAATTTATAATTGTAGGAGTTGTATAAGCACTATAATCTAAAGTATTCGTTCCACTTGGAGGAACAGACCCTCCATCAACTAAACCTGTTATTCCTTTTTGATCAGATAAAATAAAAATATCACTAAGTGGGCCACCTGTTAAATTTTGAATGTTTGAAAAAATAATATTTCCATTGATATTACCACCGTTATTATCAGTTATATTCCATGTGTTATTTTGTGAAAGCAAGTAATTAATTGTATTATTTCCAGCGGAGCCATCAACTTCATTTACAAAACCATTATTTGTAAAACTAAATACATCTATTTGATCACCACCTATTACTTTAGAAACTCCTGAAAAGTTAGTTGTTCCAGAAGAATTTGTATAAGAACCACTTTTATTTCCATCAATTGTCCAAATGTGATCAGATCCATTAGCTCCTTGAATAATAGTTGTACCCGTTCCAATAATAGTACCTTCAGATCCTGGAACAGCTTCATGGAAACCTAAAACACCACCTGCTGCCCCTCCAAAAATATTAGTTGCAGAGTTATCATCGAAATTTATATTTACATTACCAACAAACTGTGAGTAATCTAAAGTATCTGCTCCAGATCCACCCTTTACTATGCCTGATATTTGATTATTTTTTATTACAAATCTATCCTGATTAGTTCCACCTGTCCAATTAGAAAATTTTGAAAATGCTATTATTGTAGATCCATTATTTATAGTCCCTGCATCAGCTCCTGTCATTGTCCAAACATTTGAATTATTTGAACCTATAATTATATCTCCACTTGAACCTGTTGAAGATCCAGATCCTATGATATTTTGTATATTTGAAAAAGATCCGACAACAGTTCCTCCATCCGTTATAGTACCAGTTGCTAAATTTGCTGTTATAACAGTTGCATAAGCATCAAAATTTAATATATTTCCAGAAGAGCTATTTCCATTAATATTTCCTGTTATTTTTGCTCCATTGCTAAATATAAATAAATCTGAAGACGAGCTCCCTGTTAAATTTTGCATGGATGTAAAATTATCTATCCCATTAATATCTCCAGAATCAGTTCCTGTAATATTAAAAGTAGATCCTGTTACTACTAAAGTATCAGTTCCAGATCCACCATCTAATTGATCATTTTTTTCAAATGCTAATGTTATACCTCCACTAATTGTTCCTTTATGATCTGAAGTTCTAGTCCATGTATGCCCTGAATTTAAACCTTTTATCGTTCCATAATCTGATGTTCTACCTATTATGTTAGTTAAGTTTATAACATTTGATAATGTAGCGATTCCTGTCATAGTTGAATTTTGTAAATCTAAAATTACAACTCCTGGGGCATAATTTTGAAAATCAAATATATTTGCTGTATTTGAAGAAAGACTTACAGTTCCTGAAATGGATGATTGAAAAATTAAAGTATCTGATACAGACCCTGTAGTCAATGTTCCTGTTACATCCCCTCCATTTAAATTATAGGTATTCGTTCCTGTATTTCCATTGATATTTACTATTGATCCACCGCTTGTTAATGTAAATATATCAGTTCCGGTTCCTGCCGTTAAAGTTGATATATCTTCATATGCAAGTGTTATGCCTGTTGCAACGCCGCCTTTAT
>JAAKFI010000003.1 GCA_011065125.1 Candidatus Anoxychlamydiales bacterium
ATAAGATCATATCCAACTGTGCTTTTGTCTGTTCTATTAATGGTATAATTGAAATATTAAAAACTTTTTCAATATTTTGATATGGGATAAACAGAATGAATAATTTATAAATATTTTATAAAGGTCCTTCTTGTTCAGCTTTTATCTCAGCACGAGATCTATCACTAAATGCCTCTATAAGATCATAATCAAATGCTAATTCGATATTTTTGCTCCAAGAATAACAACTATTTAGTCTATCTGGATAATGATTAAATTTTTCAAAATATTGATTTCTTGTATAATAATCGAATACTTTATTAAAACCCTCTAAACCATAAAATTCATCATCATCCCAATGTGTTCTAATCATTGATTTAAAACTACCGGGAATAGACTTAATATCTAATAAGCGATGATAAATACCAATAAATGCAGAAAATATTCTTGTTAAAATATTACTATTATCAACTTGTTTATCACTATCAAGATAAAGTTTATTGATATTCTTCGTGATCAAAATTCCTTTTTTACGTTCCTGGTCAGTATATTCAAATTTTTTATTTTCAACTATTTTTATAATCCTAGCTGCTAATGAATCAATTGGTGCTCTGTCTTGATATCCAACAACCTTAATGTATCTAGTTCCCCAAAAAGTAAGTATAGGAGTTACATTTGATGTGATTTGAACTAAATCAGTGAAATCTGCTTTTCTTATAGCTGTTTCTAATTTCATATTACCTTCCTTTTATTTATTGCTTCTAAATTTAGTATATATGCCTAATGCACTGCTTGCTATCCCAGAAATTATTATGAGGTTTTGAGGTCCTCCTAATAACACACTAGCTACACCTATTGTCATAATGCCTAATGCAAGCATATTTTCTGTTGTTTTTTCGCCATCTTGATCTATGGCATCATATTTATAACCCATAATAAATTTATCTACTTTTTTTGCAGTAGAGGCTACACTAGCTTTAAAAGCTTCATCCAATATGGCTTTTTTTACAATCTCTTTAGCATTTATTCTTAAAATCTTTCCTTTTTCATCTATTAATTTAATTATTGGTGTTCCTAATTCTATAATTGGATCTTTTTTTCGAAAATCAATTTTACCAGAAATTACTTCCTCTTCAAATGGTTCTCCATTAGCCTTTGGAGCTAATTTCCAAGGGTTTCCTTTAACAATTTTATCAATTTCCTCAGTAATATCAAATTTTAGCTTTGATCCTTTAATTGTTACCCAGATAATTTCTTTAGAAGTTAATAAATTAGGGCCAATATAAGATTTTGGAGTAATGATTATAGGAGAAACTATTGAAGGACTTTTCCACAAATGAATTTTAGCTATTTCTAAAGTTTTTCTTGCCCAAGTAAAACAATTATGATATTTATCATCTAAACCTATAGCTCCATTACCTCTTAAAGCCATTGGAATTCTTTGAGTTTTTGATTTATGTTTTTCTTGTTCAATATTTGAAATCATTTTTTCGACAAGATGCTTTGGTCTTATCCAAGTTACACTTTTAGAAAAAATTGCTTTAGAATCATAATGATAATCTTCTGTAAAATTAATTTTTCCAATATCAAGACCGTCTTTTGCAAGTCCAACTTTACTAATTATATGCTTATTATTTTCAACTTTTTCAATAATAATAGAAGCATGGCCTCCCCATGTGAATGGATCATGTTTTTTAACTTTACCATTATCTACTAATGTGACAGCCCAATGATCTGTATCAATGTATGAGGAACTATCTAATTTACTTTTATAAATATGATCAAAAGTAACATTGTTATTTGCATCAACAAATGCTTGTAAAGATTTTATACGTGCTATAGCTTTATCAATGGATGAGTTTGATGGAAGACCTATTGGTGCTATATAAATATTTCTATTCGGACAAATTAGCTTTGATTTCAATTTATTTCCATGTCTTATAAGATGAACTTTTTTATCTTCAAAATCCCAGGTTTTTAAATCAATTTCTCTATGACTGTCTACAACTTGGGTTGTAGTTTTTGGAAAATAAGCAAATGGATTTAAATAACTCAATAAATTACAAATTGACATAAATATTCCTTAAATTAATTTTAAATATTATTTATTGTTAGTTTTATCCATGCCAAGCCACTTTAAAACAAATGGAATGATCTTTGAAAAAGAGTATTCAACAGATTGATCTTTTAATTTTTCAGTAGATTTTTCAACTTTTTCAAAAGAATAATCTGCTACTATACCTACTACAACTTCAGAGCCTTTACATCCTGAAGCTTTGCAAGCTGTACTTACTAGAACTTTAGTAGCAGTTTTTGTTGCCAAACATGTTACTTCTATAGATTTATCTAAAGAACCTTTAACTGTTTTTTTAATTTCTTCTGAACCCCAATTAACTTTAGTTTCTTTTTCCCTTACAAATACTGACATATAAATCTCCTTTGTTATTTTTTTAAAAATTTAATCATTTATAAATTTTGACAAAGCTTTTACTAAAAAATAATAATAATTACAAGAATTTTTTGTTATTAAATTTAATTAAAATAATTTATTTTATATTTAAAGATTTTTTTTATTAATTTAAATTAAATTTTATTCAGACAATTATAATGTAAATTTTTTCAAAAAGGATAATTGCAAAGACATTTACAAAAATAGCATTTGAATTATAAAATTTATTTTTTGGATTATTACGGATTGAGAAATGTTTTTTATAAATTATTAAAAATTATTTTTAGAATAATTATTTTGGCATTAAATCTTTTGTTTAGTAGATGATTTTAAGAATCTATTGGCTTAGTCAATTCCAAGATATGTAACAACAAAAAAAAGTAACCTTAACTCTGAATGAAGAGCGAATTAAAGAGGATGAAGATAAAGGGTTTGATTTTTGGAGATTCTTTGAATATAAATTTTTTAATTTATTTTTTTTATATAGTTTTTAATGCCACAATTTTACCCCACTAGCGTACAAATCAAGGCAATTCTCTACAGCTTTTTCTAAAAACTTTATTTTTCTTGGCAACAAAAACAACAACTACAACTTACTAATCTGTCTGTCTTACATATTCATAAACATTTGGAAGTTGGATGGAGCTTCTATTCATCTGGAAGAAGCCAAAGGGGTACTTTAAGACCTTTAAAACCAGATCTGTAAAATAGACATGAAGAAAATGTTATGGGAGGTTTATTAATTTTTTTTATATACTCTTTTTTAGTATAATAATTAAAAATATTCCTAAAATCATTTCCACTAGGGAACCAATTTAGTCTTATATCTTCATTCCAATTCCAACGAGTTAAAGAATATCTACGAAAAATAAAAAGACCATCATAAAAGTAAAAACTTCTTAAAAAACAAAATAACCTAGTCAAAATGTTGCATTTTTTTAATCGGCTGTCATTATCAGCATAAATCTGATCTATTTTTTTTGCTATAAGAGAACCTATCTTTCTTTCTTCTTGGGTATATTTAAAGTTGTTTCTTTGAGCTAATTCGATTATTCGCGCTGAGAGCATATCAATATGCGCTGATTTATGACGAAGAAATGATCCGATCGATACTGGGATTGTTATATAACGACTGCCAAAAAAAGAAATATTTTCCTGAACATTACTTAAAATCTTTAAGAAATTTGTCTCTAGAGTATAATATTGTAGAATTTGAGTAAAATCTGATGTTCTAGAATGAAAAATATCATCAGAATATATAGAAAAAGTTTTATCCGGTTTCGGCATAGACAAAGTGGCAGGAGTCTCACTCGTTATAGCGTCTTTGCTGCTTGCAGGGCTTTCCCCGTGTCCCCAGTTAATGACTGCTGGTTTTCCTTGTATTACTGTTGTTATAATTTTTTTCCATTGTTAACTGTTATATGAAATTCATCCTTTATGGATTATGCGAATGCATAGTAAAACAAGAAATTAATAAATAACAAGCAATTTATAAATTAAAATAATGTATAGATTTTTTTTAACTATTTTTATAACCATCCTTAGAATTGCAGTTGTCTTTTTAAATAAAAGGTTTTTACAAAAAACAAAAAAAGAGGAACTTGCTAAAGATGCAGTTCTTGTAGACATATCTAAGGAATACATAGAAGCAAAAAGCTTAGACTAAGCTGAAATAAGTTTTGTGAAAAGTCTTTAGGTTTGGTAGCTAATAACTTCCCTTTGATAATGATTGGATAACCTGACACATAATCTGATTTGGAGCATTCTACAATATCCCATTTTTTTATTACAAAGCTTGCATTTGATTTATTTATAAAAAACATGAATGAATATTTTATTTCTGATATCATACTTATATGAGCTTATTATTAAATGTTAAAAATTTATCTAAATTATTCGGGTCTAAAGTTTTATTTAAAAACATGTCTTTTTCAGTTTTTAAGCATGATAGAATCGGTCTCATTGGACCAAATGGTTCAGGTAAATCTACTTTATTGAAGATACTAGCTAATATGGATATATGTGATGAGGGGGAAGTATCAATTAAACGTTCCTTAAAAATAGCTTATGTTCCTCAAAATATATCTTATGAGAATAAATCAGTAAAAGAAGTTTTAGTAGATTCTTTAAAAGATGAAAAATTAAAAGAGGATGATAAAAATCTTTTAATTGAGAAATGCTTAAATAAATTTGGTTTTAATGACTCTGCAATAAATGCATCTACTCTATCAGGTGGATGGCAAAAAAAATTATCAATAGCGGAGGCAGTTATCTTATCTCCCGATTTACTTCTGTTGGATGAGCCTACTAATTATTTGGATTTAGAATCCCTTTTATGGCTTGAGAGATATTTACAAAAAAAGGTTTGTAATTTTATTTTAGTTTCTCACGATAGATATTTTTTACAAAATGTTTGTAATAAAATTATTGAGATTTCAAATGTATATCCCAATAATATCTTTAAGTCTGACGGATCTTATTTAGAGTTTTTAAAGAAAAAAGAAGATTTTTTACAAGGCCAAATTAAGCAAGAGAAATCCTTAAATTCCAAAGCAAGAAGAGAGGGAGAATGGTTAAAACAAGGTGCAAAAGCAAGAACTACAAAATCTAAATCTAGAATAGATAAAGCTCAAGAAATATTTGAAGAATTAGCCAATTTAAAAACAAGAAATCAAACGAAAAAAGTTAAGATAGATTTTAATTCTACCAATAGGGAAACTAAAAAATTAATCACGCTAAAATCTGTTTCTAAAAGTTTTAATGGAAAATATCTTTTTAAAAATTTAAGTTTTAGTCTTGCTTCTAAAACTAGAATTGGTCTTATAGGCCCAAATGGATGCGGGAAGACAACTCTTCTAAAATTATTAACTGAAGAGATTGCTCCGGATAGCGGAACTATAAAAAAAGCTGATAATTTAAAAATTGTATATTTCGAGCAACATAAAATGAAGTTAGATGATAATTTAACTTTAAAAGAAGCTCTTTGTCCAAATAATGAATATGTTACATTTAAAAACAAGAAAATTCATGTAAATTCCTGGTGTCAAAGATTTTTGTTTTCTAAAGATGCATTAAATTTTAAAATTAAAACCTTATCAGGAGGAGAAAGAGCAAGAATAGCTATTGCCCATCTTTTGCTTGAACCTTCAGATGTAATGCTTTTAGATGAACCCACAAATGATTTGGATATACAAACATTAGATGTTTTAGAAGAGAGCCTTCTAGATTTTGAGGGATCTATAATACTTATAACTCACGATAGATTTTTAATTGATAGAGTTTGTAATTCGATAATTTCACTAGGAAATAAAGATCAAATTTCAGTTTTTTCTGATTATGCTCAATTTGAAGCTTCTAAAAAAAATGTTATAAATTCTAAAGATGAAAAACCAAAGCAAAAAAAAGTAGGCTCTAATATTCCAAAACTCACATTTTCTGAAAAAAAAGAATATAAAGGGATAGAAGGCAACATTAATAATTTAGAGCAAGAAATATCAAATTTAAATAATTTATTGAATCAAGAGGATGTTATAGCAAATAAAGAACATCTCGAATCTGTTTGCAGAGAACTATCAGTTCTGCAATTAGAGGTAGAAAAACTTTATTTAAGATGGAATGAGTTGGATAATAAAGCTTAAATTTACTTATAAATTCATAAAAAAAAAATATCAAATTTATTTTTAATTTAGATTAATGTATAAAAAAAATATAATTACAAAAAAACATAAGTAAATAAATATGAAAGAATTATTAGAGCTTTTTAAAAAAAACAAAGCATGGGTTAAAGAAAGACTTGAAGTTGATAAAAATTATTTTAAAAATTTATCTAAGGAACAAATTCCAAAATTTCTGTGGATTGGCTGTTCTGATGCTAGAGTTCCAGCCAATCAAATAGTAGCTCTAGAGCCTGGAGAACTTTTTGTTCATAGAAATGTGGCTAATCTTTTTCCCAATACAGATATAAATTCGCTCTCTGTTTTAGAGTATGCTGTAGATATTTTAAAGATAGAGCATGTGATAGTTTGTGGACATTTTGGATGTTCTGGTGTGAAAGCTGCAATGGAAGATCATCATTTAGGATTGGTAGATAATTGGCTTAGAAATATAAGAGATATCTATTCAAAAAATCAAATAGAATTAGATAATATTGAAGATATTAACAAAAGATATGATCGATTAGTAGAACTAAATGTTTTTCAGCAAGTGATGAACATTTGCCATACAACTATAGTTCAAGCTGTATGGCAAAAAAAACAAAAACTTTCTATTCATGGCTGGGTATATGATATTAAAAGCGGTTTATTAAAAGATTTAAACTGTTGTTATTCCAACTCAAAGCAAATAGATGAAATATATAAAATAAATTTAAAAAAATAAATTATAAGCTAGCAATAATGCCCAATATACCAATTAGCATTAAGTAAAAAGCTACTATAAAGTTTAATACCTCTGGAAATATTAATATTAATACACCAGCTGCAAGTGTAATGATTGGTCCTATTAATTTGTGTAACATTTTTCCTCCTTTAAAATTTAAGGCTTTAATTTCCACATAACTCAAAATATATTTTTTGAATAGAAAATATTTGTTATTATATAGATATTATCGAAAAAGATTTGCTATAATAAAAGTAACTAATAAAAATATTTACCTATGATTAGATTAGAAAACATTTCAAAATCTTACGCTGATAGAGTTTTATTTGATGATATCTCTTTTACAGTACATAAAAACGAAAAGATAGCATTAGTTGGAAGAAATGGAAGTGGAAAAACTACTCTTTTTAGATTAATTACCAAACAAGAAACATCTGATACAGGAAATATTATTTTTCCTAAAGATTACTCTATAGGATATTTGGATCAGCATTTAAAATTTACAAAAGATACTATTTTGGAAGAAGCAATATTAAGTCTTCCTATAGAAGAAAAAGATCATATATACAAAGTTGAAAAGGTTCTTTTTGGACTGGGTTTTCAAAAAGAAGATCTAAATAGATCCCCTAGTGAATTTTCTGGAGGGTATCAACTAAGGCTTCATTTATCTAAAGTTTTAATAAAAGAGCACAATCTTTTGCTTTTAGATGAACCAACTAACTATTTGGATATAATATCTATTAACTGGTTTAAAAGATTTTTAAAATCTTATAAAGGCGAATTTATTATTATCTCTCATGATAGAGATTTTTTAGATAGTGTTTGCAATAGTTCAATAGCTCTTCACAGAAACGAAATAATTAAAACATCAGGTGATACTAAAAAGTTATTTGAGTTAATTTTAGAAAAAGAAACTCTATATGAAAAAACAAAGGCTAATCTTGATAAAAAAAGAGAGCATTTACAAAAGTTTATCACAAGATTTAAAGCAAAAGCATCAAAGGCTGCTCAAGCAAAATCTAAACAAAAATCTTTAGATAAATTATCTCCTTTAGAAGAGCTGACTCATTTGGGAAATTTAAACTTTAATTTTCATTATGATCCAATTCAATCAAAAAAAATGGTAGATTTAAAAGATCTTTATTTTTCATATGAAGATAAAAAAAATCTTATTCATGATCTTTCATTTACAATTGAAAATAAGCAAAGAGTTGCAATAATTGGGAAAAATGGTTTTGGAAAATCTACTATTTTAAAACTTCTAGCAAAAGAGCTAAAACCAAATAAAGGCGATGTGATTTTCAATGATAAAGTATCAATTGGATATTTTGGTCAAACTAATATTAACAGATTACATAGCGACATGACTATTGAAGATGAGATTTTATCATCAAATTCAAACCTTTCAATTGGTCAAATAAGATCAATTGCAGCTTTAATGATGTTTACAAAAGATAATGCTTTAAAAAAAATAAAAGTGTTATCAGGTGGAGAGAAAAGTAGAGTTTTAATAGGAAAAATAATTGCTAAGCCTTGCAACTTATTAATATTAGATGAACCGACAAATCATTTAGATATGGAGTCAATTGAAGCGCTATTAGATGCTATTGAAAATTTTAAAGGCGCATGCATAATAGTAACTCATTCTGAATATATATTATCTAAACTTAAGTTAGATAAAATTATCATTTGTGAAAAAGATAAACAAAAATATTTTTTGGGTTCTTATTTAGATTTTTTAAGTAATGTTGGATTTGAAGAAGAATTTTTTACAAAAAAAAATAAAAAAAATACAGAAAGTAAAAATACTAAATTAAAGAAACATGAAATTGTAACTCAAAGAACAAATGACTTAAAAATTTTAAAAACTAAAATGGATAAAATTGAAAAAGAAATTATTAATTTAGAAAAAAAAATAGATATTGAAAATCAAAAGTTGATAGAAGCGTCTAACAAAGAAGATGTTTCAAGTATTTCAAAACTTGCAAAAAGCATGTCTGATAATAACAATAGATTAGATCTTTTATTTGATGAATTAGAAGAATTAAATATTTCTTATGAAAATAAAAAGGTCTTTTATAAAAACAAATTAGATTCTCTATAAAACAAAAAGTTTTTTGTTTGTAAAAAATATCTTTTATTACTTACTCTTAATTTTTTTAATTTATCAAATAGAAAAAATTATGATTGAAGAAGATAAAATATTTAACTTTATTGAAAGCACAAAACAAAGAGCTACATCATTTTCTGAGATAGAAAATATCTTAAAAAAAGCAAAAGAGTCATCTGCAAATTTCAAAGCATCTTCAGAGTATGTTCAAGGCCTGAGTATTGAAGATGCCGCTACTTTATTGAATATTGATTCTAATAACAAAGATTTTATGGAAATGCTTTTTAAAACAGCATTTGAAATCAAAAACATGATTTATGGAAATAGGATAGTATTATTTGCTCCATTATATGTATCAAATTATTGTAGATGTTCTTGTAAATACTGTGGATATAGAGTAGAAAACAAAGAACTTAAAAGAAAAATACTTACAGATGAAGAGGTAGAAAATGAAGTTATAGCTCTTCAAAAACAAGGTCATAAAAGACTTTTAATGTTAATGGGAGATCATCCCAAATATACTATAGATGATTTTATAAAAGCTGTTTTAATTGCAAAAGATGTTAAAAGCTCACCTTTTGGGGACATTAGAAGAATAAATGTAGAAATACCAGAACTTGAAATTGAAGATTTTAAAAAGTTAAAACAAACAAATGTAATTGGAACGTACGCCTTATTTCAAGAAACGTATCATAGAAAAACTTACAAAGAGATGCATCCATATGGCCCAAAATCTAACTATGATCATAGGTTATATACAATGGATAGAGCTCTTCAAGCAGGGGTAGATGATGTCGGTATTGGAGTTTTATATGGTTTATATGACTATAAATTTGAAACTCTAGCAATGCTAACTCATGCAAAGCATTTAGATAAGACATATAAGATAGGACCTCATACAATTTCAGTTCCTAGACTTCAAAAAGCTCAAAATTCTTTAATTAATGAAGATCATCCATATAAGGTAAGTGATTCAGATTTCAAAAAGTTAGTAGCAATAATTAGACTCTCTGTACCTTATACAGGTATGATATTATCTACTAGAGAAGCTCCACAAATTAGAAGAGAGTTATATAAACTTGGAATTTCTCAGATATCAGCAGGTTCTAAAACAGAGCCAGGAGGGTATAGTGAACAGTTAGATAATGCTTCTCAATTTGATATTTCTGATAATAGACCTACCAAAGATGTTATTTATGAGCTTTTAGAAATGGGATATTTACCTTCTTGGTGTACTGCTTGTTATAGACTTAATAGAACAGGAAAAGCATTTATGGAAATTGCAAAAAAAGGTGAGATTCACAACTGTTGTCAACCAAATGCTCTTTTATCTTTTTACGAGTATTTAATAGATTATGGAAATGAAAAAATAAAGAATTTGGGATTTAATATAGTAGAAAAAGAAATAACACTTTTAAAAAATGAGAAGAAAAAAAACTTTTTAAAAAATTCACTTGAAAGAATAAATAATGGAAAAAGAGATCTTTTTGTCTAGAGATGATTTAATATATTTTTTACAACAAAAAGATTCAAAAGATCTTTTTTTTAAAGCTAATGAATATACTAAAAAATTAAAAAAAGATTTCGTTCATTTTAGAGGAATCATTGAATTTTCAAATATCTGTCAAAAAAATTGCTTATATTGCGCTCTTAGAAAAGATCAAAAGATAAATAGATATACAATGACAAAAGAAGAAATACTTTCTTGCGCAATGTTTGCTTGGAAAAAAGGTTATGGATCAATAGTGCTTCAATCAGCAGAATTAACTATACCTTCTAGAATATCTTTTTTAATGGATCTAATAAAAGAAATAAAAGAAAAAACAAATTTAGGTATTACTCTTAGCTTAGGGGAGTTGGATGAAGATGTATTATTAGATTTTTTTAAAAGAGGAGCACATAGATATCTACTTAGAATAGAAAGTTCAAATAAAAAAATATATGAGAAAATTCACCCTAAAGATCATAAATTTGAAAATAGATTAAATTGTCTTTTAAATCTAAAAAAAATAGGATATCAAGTAGGCACAGGAGTTATGATTGGTCTTCCTTTTCAAACTATTCAAGATTTAGCCGATGATTTAATTTTTTTTAAAAAAATGGATATTGATATGTTAGGTATGGGGCCATATGTTGAAAATAAAAATACGCCATTAAAAGAAAAGGCTATTTTAAAAAACCCATTTGATCTATCTATAAAAATGATTGCTCTAGCAAGGCTTTTTTTAAAAGATATAAATATAGCAGCTACAACAGCGCTTCAAGTGTTCAAATTAAACGGAAGAGAAATAGCGCTTAAAGCTGGAGCTAACATATTAATGCCGATTATTACTCCTACAGATAAAAGAAAAGATTATTTGATTTATCCTGATAAACCATGCGTAAATGAATCAAAAGAAGAGTGCCAAATATGTTTAGAAAAAAGAATGAAATCTATAAACAAAAAAATTGCATATGATGAATATGGAGATTCTGCTCACTATTTTAAAAGGATAAAAAAATGATAGATAGAATAAATATTGGTATTTTTGGACTTATGAATGCTGGAAAATCAACACTCATGAATCTATTAACTGATCAAAATACATCAATTGTAGATAATAAAAGAGGCACTACTACTGATATAAAAATATCTCTTTTAGAACTACATTTTTTAGGTCCCATTAAACTTTTTGATACAGCAGGAATTGATGAGAAAAATAATTTAGGAGATAAAAAAAAACAAAAAACAATAGCTTCTTTAAAAGAAGTAGATCTTATACTTCTTGTAATAGATCCATCTAATATATCAAAAGAGATAGAAGAAATAATTCATTTATCAAAAGAATATAAAAAACAAGTTTTGATTATTTATAATTATTTTTCAAATAAGAAAGATAACAAAATTTCTTTTGAAAATATTAACTTTTTAAAAGTCGATCTAAAAAATAAAAATGCAAAAGAGATAGTTTTAAATTTCCTGGAAAATAATTATAAAAAAAAAGAAAAAAAATTAGATATCTTTCCTTCTCTTAAAAAAGAAGATATTGTTTTTTTAAATATTCCAATGGACGCGGAGACTCCAGAAAAAAGATTACTCAGACCTCAATCTTTTATACAAGAACATTTACTTAGAAGATATGTGTCTACCTTTTGTTATAGAATGGATTTAATAAAGGCAAGAGATGATGATAAAATAGAAAAAGAAAGATTTATAAATTCAATAAACCTACTTAAGAAAAATAATAATTTAAAACTACTAATTACAGATTCTCAAGCAATAGACATAATTCATAAATGGACTATAGATGAAAATAAAAATGAAATTATACCTATTACAACTTTTTCTGTGATTATGGCATATACTCAATCTATGGGTAATTTAAATAAATTTATTGAAGGAATAGAAGCTTTAAAAAATCTTAAAAAAAATGATAGAATTTTAATTGCAGAAGCTTGTAATCATAATAGAATAAAAGAAGATATAGGAATCTATCAAATTCCTAAAAAAATAAATGATCATTTTAAAGATGGTTTTATAAAAATAGATCATGCATTTGGAAGGGAATTTTCAAGCTTTGATTTAAATCAATATAAGTTGATTATACACTGTGGTGGATGTATGATAGATAAACAAAAAATGCAAAGTAGATTATTTGATTTAAATAAATCAAATGTATCTATTACTAACTATGGCTTAGTCCTATCATATTTTAACTCAAAGAATGCATTTAATAGAGTGATAAAACCTTTTATGAAAGTTTAAAAATATGTTTATTAAAAAAAATGAAATTATCCAAACTAGATCTGAAGAGATTGTAAATACAATAACTCACGCTATTGGATCTATTTTAAGCATAGTAGCCCTTTGTTTTTTATTATATAAAGCAATTAAACATGGAAGTGCAAGACATATAGTATCCTGCTCTATATTTGGAGGGTCTTTATTTTTTTTATATTTGATGTCTACTATATATCATTTAATTAAGCATCCAATTGCAAAAAAGGTTTTTAGAAGATTTGATCATATAGGAATTTATTTACTAATCGCTGGAACTTATATGCCACTCGTTCTTATCTCTTTGAGGGGGTATATCGGTTGGACTATTTTTTATATTGAAACTTCACTTTGTTTTATAGGGGTTAGTTTTAAAGCAATCTTTGGTCCAAAACTAGAAATAATATCATCTATTTTTTATGTATTTATGGGCGGTGTAGCTATTTTTTTTATAAAGCCCATTTTTTCAAGCCTTTCAAAGGGTGTGCTATTTTGGATATGTTTAGGAGGTGTTTTTTACGCATTTGGAATTTTTTTTTTTATGAGTGATAAAAAGTATCATTATTTTCACTCTATTTGGCATGTCTTTGTATTGTTTGGAAGCCTGTGTCATTTTTATATGGTGTATGCATACATTCTTCCAGGGGTAAGTTAAAAAAAACATTTTAATAGATTTTATTTTTTTTATTTTTTAAAATCCTCTACAAAAAATCATAATATGAGGATATCTTTATGACACAAACTACATTTAACGCTGCAAAACCATATGCTATAGCATCATTAGCTACAGGTGCTATTGGGCTAGGTGTTGCACTAACAACAAGCGTTTTAGCTTTGAAAATAATAGGAATAGCAGCTGCTATTATTGGTTCTGTTGCTTTACTTGGAACCGTAATATGTGGATTTGTAAATATGGGAAATCCTGTTAAATTTAAAGAAGAACTTCCAAAATTTGTTGGTGCAATGGTGGTAAGTACAGCAGCTGAGATTATTAAAAATATAGCTCTTGAACTTATTAGCTCACTCTTAGACCAAGCGCTTGGAAGACAAAGCGTAAGAGTAGCCCGTATATAATTAAGTTAAAATAATTAGATAAGTAATTTATACTTATCTAATTATTCTCTAGAAAATCTTTTTCTATCAACTTCAGATAGGTGTTTTTTTCTAAGTCTTAAATGTTTTGGAGTAATTTCCACATACTCATCATCTTCAATGTAATTAATCGCTTCTTCTAGTGTGAATGTTTTAGACGGCGTTAATATAATACTCTCATCTTTTCCAGAAGCTCTAACATTTGATAGCTGTTTAGCTTTGGTAACGTTTACAACTAAATCGTTATCTCTTGAGTTTTGTCCAACTACCATTCCTTCATAAACTTCATCATTTGGTTTTACGAATAAAGAAGTTCTTTTTTGAAGATTGAAAATTGCATAGCCATTAGAGGAGCCTCTGCACATTGAAATTAAAACTCCAAATTTTCTTTGAGGAATAAATCCTTTATGAGGTGCATAATGATCGAATATTGATGTCATTATAATAAGTCCTTTTGTCATTGTAAGAAGCTCATTTTGAAGCCCCATAATTCCTCTAGTTGGAATTAGAAAGTCCATTCTTGTAGTTCCATGATCATCTGTATTTAAAGATTGCATTTCACCTTTTCTTTTTCCGAGCTCTTCAATAATAGATCCAGAAAATTCTTGAGGAACTTCAATATGACAAGACTCTATTGGTTCACATTTAATATTATCTATTTCTTTAATAATTACTTGAGGTTTAGATACAGTAAGCTCAAAATTTTCTCTTCTCATAGCTTCTAATAAAACAGATAAATGAAGCTCTCCTCTTCCAGATACAGTAATTTTATCAATTATTCCTTCTTTGACTTTAATTAGAAGAGTTGGATTGGCTTTCTTCTCTTTCATTAAACGTTCTCTAATTTTACTCATTGTTAGATTCTTTCCATCTTTTCCTGAAAATGGAGAAGAATTTACCATGATATCGATAGAGAGAGTTGGCTCTTGGATAATAATAGTTGGCATAGTCTCTTCATTCTGTTCATTACAAACAGTATCGCCAATCGTTACACTTTCTAAACCTGAAACTGTTACAATATCGCCAACGGATGCTTCTACAAGTTCTACTTTTTTAAGGCCAAGATGACCTTCAATTCTAGTTACTTTAAAAGATTTGATATCATTTTGAATATTTATTCTATTAACTGTATCACCTTTTTTTATAGATCCATTAATAATCCTTCCACATCCTTGTCTTCCAACATAATCATCATATTCAATTGTTGCAACTTGCATTAAAAAGGGTTTGTTAACATCTCCAACAGGAGCAGGGGCTTTATCTACAATCAATTTAAAAAGAGGTTGTAGATCTTTTTTTTCATCATCTTCTTTTTCAATTGCATATCCATTAATACCAGAAGCCATACAATATGCAAAATCTAACTGCTCATCATTTGCATTAAGCTCAACAAATAAATCAAATACTTCATTGAGTACTCTATCAACATCAGCGCCGGGTCTATCAATTTTATTTAAAATAACAATTGGTTTAAGACCCATTTTTAAGGATTTTGATAAAACAAATCTTGTCTGTGGCATAGGCCCTTCTTTAGCATCAACTAATAGAAGTACGCAATTAACCATTCCAAGCACTCTTTCTACTTCTCCTGAAAAGTCGGCATGTCCAGGAGTATCAATAATATTAATTTTATAATCTTTATAAAAAATAGAGGTGTGTTTAGCAAATATAGTAATTCCTCTTTCTTTTTCCTGATCATAGCTATCCATTACGCGCTCGGGTATCTTTTCATGTTTGTGAAATACTTGTGATTGTTTTAAGAAACTATCAAGTAGAGTTGTTTTTCCATGGTCAATATGGGCAATAATTGCTATATTTCTTATTTTTTCTTTTTTAAACACTATTTATCCTTAAGATCTTATGAAGATCTGTTTTTAAAAGTTAATCTTTTATTTAAATATTTAATAATAGAATATTGAAATTATATTTTATTATATCACGTTCGTAAATAATTATAAACTTTTGTTTACCTAAATGAAAATCTATTTTTTTGATATAATCCTAATATAAATAAAATATTTTAAAAAATATGTACGATCTAATAGTTATAGGAGCTGGTCCTTCAGGTATATTTGCATCTATTTTTTTTAAGAAAAATAATAAAAGTGCAAAGGTTTTAATTTTAGAAAAAACAGATATTGTTTTACATAAAGTTAAAATTTCTGGAGGAGGTAGATGTAACGTTACAAATATAGAAAATGATCCTAAAATATTAGTAAAAAATTATCCGAGAGGATATAAAGAATTACTTTCCTGCTTTTATAAGTTTAATACAAAAGATACTATTAATTTTTTTGAAAATAAAAATATTAAGTTAAAATCACAAGTAGATGGAAGGGTTTTTCCTCAAAGTAATAATTCAATGAGCATTGTAAATGCTCTTTTAGATGAAATAGATAAATTAAATATAGAAATTAAAAAAAATCAAAGTGTTGTAAATATAAAAAAAGAAAATGATTTATTTGAAATTAATACAAATAATGAAAAGTTTTTAGCTAAAAATTTATTAATTGCTACCGGCTCATCTAAAATGGGATATGAATTTGCAAAAATTTTTGACCATACAATAATAGAGCCTATTCCATCTCTGTTTACATTTAATTGTAAAAACTTTTTGCTAAAGGATTTGAGTGGCGTTGCAATTAAGGATGCAATGGTTAAAATAGTAGATAGCAAGTTTTATCAACTAGGAGATTTATTAATTACTCACTTTGGATTTTCTGGGCCTTGTATTTTAAAACTATCAGCTTTTGCAGCGAGATATATTTTTGAAAAAAAATATATATTTAAAATATCTATTAATTGGCTAGGAGAATTAAATTTTGAAAATATTTTAAATAAACTAATAGAGTTTAAAAAGAAAAACCCCAATCAGAAACTTTTACAAAATAATATATTTAATCTTCCTAAAAATTTATCAAAACATTTTTTAAAAAGTTTGAAAATAATAGATAAAAAACTTATTGAAATTTCTAAAAAAGATCTTATTAATTTATCAAATAAATTAACAAATGACATATATCAAATAAATACTAAAAGTCTAAATAAACAAGAGTTTGTAACTTGTGGTGGAATTAAACTTAATGAAGTTGATTTCAAAACAATGCAAAGTAAAAAAACAAAAAATTTATATTTTGCAGGGGAAGTATTAGATATTGATGGGATTACAGGGGGATTTAACTTTCAAAATGCTTTTACAACTGGATATATTGCAGGAACATCTATGAAAACAAATGATAATAATCAAAATACATGATAGGATCTGTTTTATTTTTTTAACACAGGAGATAAAACATGAAAAAAATATCAAAATTCATTCTTTTATTTATTCCATTATTTTCAACACTTTTTGCTAAGGAGACAATTATGACACAAAAAAATCCAATAGTATGTTTAGAAACAACTCAAGGAACAATTGAAATTGAACTAAAACCTTCAGTTGCTCCAAAAGCTTGTGAGAATTTTATATCACTTGTAAACAAACATTATTATGATGGAATTATTTTTCACAGAATTATAAAAGATTTTATGATTCAGTGTGGAGATCCAACAGGTACTGGAAGAGGAGGAAACTCTATTTGGGGGAAACCTTTTCAGGATGAAGTTAGAGCAGATATAGCATTTAGCAAAAAAGGAATTTTAGCTATGGCAAATTCTGGACCTAATACAAATGGTTCTCAGTTTTTTATAACAACAGCTATGACTCCATGGTTAAATATGAGACATACTATTTTTGGAGAGGTTGTAAAAGGCTATGATATCGTGCAAAAAATTGAAAAAGAACAAACAGATGAAGGGGATAAGCCAGTAGATCAACAAAAAATTATTAAAGCATACGTTAAAGAAAAAAAATAATTTTTAATTTTCAAATATTTAAAATAATAGGGTCTTTTCAGACCCTATTATTTTTTTTGGTTTTCTAGTTCTAGTGCCTCTAAAAAATTAGCAATTAGATTTTTAGGTGTAAAAAGCATAGCATTATCACTTTTTAGAAAAGTTTGAATATTTAAAAGATATTCAAAGTATTTTTCTTTCGGCATAGTTTTTAAATATGTATATAGCTCGCTATAACTTTTAAAATCTCTTTTATCTATAAAACAATTCTTTGGGATATAATCTTGAATATTATCAGCTCCTAAATAAATAGGAATACATCCATAAGCTAGAGAGTCGAATATTTTCTCTGAAATATAACCTTTGATATTTGTAGTATTTTCATAACAAAGTGAAAATTTATAATTTGCTAAAATAGACTTATCTTTAACCGCTCCTTTGTATGTTTTGAAATCTTTTTTATTCCATCCTCTTCCAAAAAAATCTAAATCTTTAGATGCAAAATCTTCGAAAAAATTTATGGATTTTAGTCTTTCTGTGTAATTTTCATATTTATAAGTTGATGTATGGTTTCCAATAATTGTACATAGTAATTTTTTCTTTTCATAATCAATATTGGAATGAATAAATGGTTGCATGCTTGGGTAGTGAAATTTAAAAAACTTTTTATTATCAACAAGTGTATCTACTGTAGTATAAACTTTTGAAAAGTATTTATGTATTTTATGATCATAATTTTTTTCAACTGCAGTTGGAGGTTCCCATGTAAATAAGATAAGTTTTTTTCTGTTTAATCTTTTTATTCTTTTTAATTTTTTATCATGAATATCAAAAACAACTATGTATTTACAGTTTTTTAAATTTTTAAAGGATCTAGTCTCTTTTACTTTGTAACCATAACTTTCTATTATATGTGCTAAATTATAAAACCCGTCATTATTTTCATTGAATAACCTTTTAAAATTGCCAGCAAAAAAATAGACTGTATCTTCTTTATTTTTATTTAAAGAAAAGAAAAATATAGAAAATAAGAAACTAAGTATTGAAATAGATAAGATAATATTTTTTTTCATGTGATTTTTAACTCTTTTATTTAAAGGTTTTAAATGATTTTTTTATTCTTTTCAAAATATTTCTATTTTTACTTTCAAAAAAATAAATTTTAAGTATTATCCAATTAAAGGAATCCTGTTTATTTATGAAAAGAAACTTTATTTATATATTTTTTTTATTCTTAATTTTTTCTAAAGTTTTTACATATGAAAATGAAGATAATAAAAATTTAGAAGATAAAAAAAACACGGTACTTATAGATCATTTAAAAGCGATTGTAATAAATGATAAATATGAAAAAAAAAATAATGTTTCGAACATTGTTTATTCAAATGTATTGGTACCAAAACAAGACGAGCTAACAAATCAATTAAGTAAATATTTAAATCAAAAAGTTACAATCAATCTTTTAAAAGAAATTAAAAGTGTAATCACTGAGCATTATAGAAATAATAATTATCCCTTAGTTGGTGTGAAAATGCCAGCTGGTCAAAATATAACGAATGGAGAAGTTTATTTTGTTATTAGTTTAGCAAAACTTGGAAATGTAAATATTGAAAATAATAAATATTTTTCAACAAGTTATATGTTAGATCAAATTTCTTTAAATAAAGGTGAGGTAATTGACACTAATTTAATTTTAAAAGATTTAGAGTGGTTTAACGACAATCCTTTTAGAAATGTTAATGTTGTCTATTCTCCATCTGATAAACTATCAGAGACTGATATTACTTTTCATGTGGAAGATATCACTCCATATAGAGTCTATGCTGGATATGAAAATACAGGAAATGCTGTAGCTGGGGAATCTAGATTTTTTGCTGGGTTAAATTTAGGGAATGTTTTTAAATTAGATCAACAATTAAATTTTCAATTTACAACTGCTAAAGACCCTCAAAAATGGCTTGGGGTATCAGGAACATATATAATTCCATTTCCATGGCATCATTTAATCAAAGTTTTAGGTAGTTACTCTAGAGTTCAGCCTGGTGTTGAAGAATTTCAAAATTTAAAAGGTACCGGATATTACATTGGAGCTAGATATGAAATTCAATTAAAACCATACAAAAAATATTCTCATGATTTTATTTTTGGTTATGATTTTAAAACTACAAATAACTTTTTAACATACGCAGATAATTTAATTTTTAATAATGATATTGATGTGTCTGAGTTTTTATTAAAATATCAAGGAATTCTAGATGATAGTTTAGGCTCTACTTCATTTGAATTATATTTATATCTAAGTCCAGGAAATATGACTTCTGATAACAATAAAAAAAGTTATGCCTTAGAAAGAGCTGGTGCAAAACCCAACTATGCTTATTTAGTATTAGATATAGAGCGAATCACAAGATTGTTTTTCAAAATGTCGTTAGTTACTAACTTTTTAGGACAAGTATCTTCTGGCAAACTTCTTTTATCAGAGCAATTATCATTAGGTGGATATATAACAATTAGAGGTTATATGGAAAATGAAATTGCTGGAGATAAAGGAATTTTATTTAAAAATGAACTTCGGCTGCCACCTATAAAATTTGGTAGAAACAGATTAGAAAATGAAATTCAATTTTTAGGATTTTTAGATTATGGAGTGGCTGAAGATGTCGATAAATCATTGCTTGATAAAAAATCACAAAGTTTATTATCAACAGGTCCTGGTTTAAGATATAGAATAGGTAGTAATTTAACATTTAGATTAGACTATGGATTTCAATTAAAAACTGTTCATGGAAGATTTTTTGGTAAAAATAGAGATGGTAGATGGCATATTAATGTAACGGGGGCATATTAAATATGAAAAAATTAATATTTATTTATTTATTTTTAATATTTGTAAATGTTTATGCAGCTCCGAAAAGTCCAAATATTATTTCAGGAGATGTCTTAATTAAAGACAATCTTTTAATTAAGCAAAATTCTTTAAAAGCAATTATAGATTGGGATAGTTTCTCTCTCTTAGAAAATGAAACAATCAATTTTAATCAAATATCTAAAAATGCATCAATTTTAAATAGAGTAACATCTTCTGATCCATCAAATATATTTGGTAAAATTAATGCTAATGGAGCCATTTATCTAGTAAATAAAAACGGGATTGTTTTTTCAAAAAACAGCTCTATCAACGTATCTAAATTTATAGCTACAACGCTAGATATTGATAACACTGAATTTTTAAATAATAAGATATTTAATTTATCTAGTGATAATAATTCATCAATAATGAATTCAGGGAAAATTTTTGCTGATAGGGAAGTAATACTCTTATCAAATAAAGTAATTAATAAAGGTAAAATTTCATCTAATAACTTAGTAATGTTAATTGGAGCTAATGATGTAATACTAAATCAAGAAGGTGATAAAAGCTTTGTAAAATTAAGTAAAGATTCAATTGGGAGTATTGAAAATTTAGGAACAATAAAATCTTTAAATACTAATCTAATAGCATCGGATGTAGATATATATTCTTTAGCTATAAACCAGGAAGGTATTATAGATACTACAGACTTTGAAATAAAAGATGGAGAAATCATCTTAACTGCAAATAGCGGTAATTTATTTTTAAGCGGTGAAATTAAATCAAATAACATAGATGTTTATGCAGATAATATAGAAATAAAAAATAGCTTAATTGATATTTCAAATAGTGAAAATGGACATATATCAATTGGAAAAAATAATGAAGAGACATTATCTAAGAGCGTTTACATAGATCCTAACTCAAAAATTATAGCGGATTCATACAGCGAAAATATCAACAAAGTAATTATTTTATCGGAAGATAAAACTGATTTTAATGGAGAAATATTTGCAAGAGGACTTGGAGAAATAGGTGATGGTGGATTTATAGAAATATCATCTAAAAATAAATTAATTGCTAAAGGTAAAATTCATACAAATTCTATAAATGGAAAAAAAGGAAAAGTTTTATTTGATCCGGGATCAGTACATATTCAAAAAGGCGATGACTATGATTTAGGATATAGTGCATTTAATGATAGATATATAAATGAGCTTTTAAAAACATCAAATGTAGAAATTTCTACTTTAAATAGTAACTTAGAAGACACTCAAACAATTACTATAGATGGTGATGTTAATATTTCATGGAAAGAAGCTACTACCTTATCATTTTTATCAAATAAAGATATTATTTTTAAAAGTGGAAGTATTATTGAAAATATCTATGAAGAAAATTTTTTAGCAATAGATATTAAAACAAACAAACAAAGTGGTAATTATAAAGGAGTTGTTTTAGAAAAAGGAGCTACTCTTTTAACAAAGGGTGGAAATATAAAAATTGAAGCTATCGGTGGTAATATCGAAAATTCAAATATTGGACTACATCTTCAAGGAAGAATTGAATCAACCAATGAAGATTTACCTGCGGGAAATATTGATATAATTGGAAATGTTGGAAGAGCTGAGAATAATAACTTTGGAATTTTTTTAGATTCGGGAAGTATAATTTCTAAAAATGGAAATGTTAATATTTTAGCTATATCAGAAGCTACACAAGAATCAAATCATGGGATATATTTAGCTAACTTAGCTAAGATTCATTTAGATAATTCTAATTTAAATATTGAAGGTATTGGATCTGGCACCAATTCATCTGGAGTATATATTTCTAAAGCTCAAATTAAAGGGATTAATGATTCTAATATTAAAATTTCAGGACAAGAAGCAGGCTCTTATAGTTTATATTTAACAACTGATGCTTATATTTTATCAGATTCAAAAATAGAATTAGTTGGTAATTCTATTTTTACTAGTGCTCAAATAGAATCTAAACAAGATATATTTGCACAAATTGGAAAAAATTCTAAAGGTAAACTTGTTTTGAAAAAAACAATTTATGGGAATTTAGTAATAAATGGGGGAGCATTTGAAAATATATTTAATATTGATTGTTCACAAAAATGCTTTATTGATGGAATAAGTGATAATAATACAATAATGGCAAGAGATATTAATAATCAATTTGTGTTTGATGGTTTAAATAGCGGATCGATAAATAAGGAAATTATATTTTCTAATATTTCAAACTTTATGGGTTCTAGATTTAATGATGATAAATTTATTTTTTTAGAAAATGGAAAAATAAATGGATTTATCGATGGAGTTTATGGATCTAATACCATCAAAGGTTCGGATAAAAATAATGTATTTATTATAAGTTCTTTAAATGAAGGGAAAATTTTAGATACAGCAAATTTTAAAAACATACAAAATTTATCAGGTGGTAATAAAAATGATACCTTTATTTTTGAAAACTTTGCAAAACTTACAGGTGTTATAAATGGAAATGGGGGATTAAATTCCATAGATTATTCTAAAAATACATCTCCTTTAGTTATTGACTTACATAAGATTATGAATATATCTCAAATTGTTGGTGGCGATAGTGAAAATACACTGCTCGGCCCTGAATCTGAAAACATCTGGAAGATAACAAATGAAGATGAAGGATATGTTAATAATATTAAGTTTTATCATATAGATAAGCTTGTGGGGTCAGATTTAAATGATAAATTTTATATATTAGAAGATGGCTCTTTAACAGGATATATTGATGGCAATAAAGGATATAATTATCTTTTTGCATCAGATATAAATAATACTTGGTACATCACAAAGGAAAATGAAGGCTATATAGATGATGTTATTTATTTTAAGAATATAAATAATTTATTTGGGAATCAAAAAACAGATTTTTTTACATTTATAGAAAATGGAAAAATATCTGGAATAATTGATGGCAATTCATCAAATGGTAATATAATCGATTATTCTTCTTATATTAATGAAGTAGTTTTAGATTTAAATAAAGTAAGTAACATCCAAAACATAATTGGAAATGATTCTACAACGCTTTTTGCAAAAGACATAAATAACGTTTTTAATATTTCTTCAATTGGAGGGGGGACACTAAATAATGATATTTTATTTTCATCTATTAAAAATATTATAGGTGGATCAAAAGATGATACATTCATAATTGAAAAAACAGGAATGATAGATGGTTTTTTTGATGGGAAGGAAGGAGTTAACACAATTGCATATAAATCAGATGATGATACTAACTGGAATATAAATTCATTAAATAGTGGACTTATAAATGATCTTATAACTTTTAAAAATATTCAGAATTTGCAAGGTTCAGATGGTAGTGATAAGTTTGTTTTTACAAATGACGGCATGATTAGTGGTAAAATTGATGGAAGAGGTGTTAATAATATTTTAGATTTTTCACTTAGAAATAGCGCAGCTACAATTGAACTTAATAAAATTGACAATGTATCTAAAATAATTGGGTCCAATTATTTAGATGTTTTAGTTGGAAAAGACAAAAATAATATTTGGGATATTTCTGGAATAAATAGCGGAAAAATTGGAGAGGTAGAATTCATAAATATAGAGAATTTAAAAGGTGGATCCTATAGTGATATATTTAAATTTAATGATCTATCTAAAATGTCAGGTATTATCGATGGTGGAAATGATTTAAATTTTATGAATCTTTTAGATTATTCAAATTGTCAAAGCAAAGTTGAAGCTAACATATTAACAAATAGTGCTAGTAATACTGGTTCAATTAATAATATTCAAGCAGTTGTATTACCTGATAGGAACAGAAATATAATATCAAAAGATATAAATTATATTGAAATCCCTCTAAATTCATTGGATATCTCATACAATAAATTAGATGATCCAATTTTAAATGAGCTTATATTTAATAATTTCGATGTAAGCAATCCACTTTTAGATTTAGATTTAGCTTCAACAAAACTATCTATTTATATTTCTCAAAGTGATAATAAAACATTAGTATATAGAACATCTTCCTCATACATTATCACAAAAGACCAAGTTAAAACAAAATTTGCAAAAGCAAGCTTATCTCCATATGTTGCTGGAATTATTGTAGCAGATGATGGCACTAGAATGAAAAACAACTTAAATGTAACTATAAAAAATAGATCTATTCCTTCTAGGGGTTCTCTAAATAAAGTAGATACTGTTTACGACACAGATGAAAGCGGTATGGATTTAGATGGTTATACAATTGTAAAATCAAAAGAAAAAGATAGATTAATTAAAAATAAACCAAGGTCATTGAGATATAGACCAAAAAAGGTTAAAAAATAAAGGAGATAGAAATGCAAAAATGGATTTGTACAGTTTGTGGATATATATATGATCCAAAGGAAAATAATAACGTATTATTTGAAAATTTATCTGCAGATTGGCTTTGTCCTGAATGTGGTGTTGGAAAAGATCAATTTGAAAAGACAAATTAAATGAAAGCTAAAAAAATTAAAGAAAATATATATTGGGTTGGTGTAATCGATTGGGATATGAGAGAGTTTCATGGTTATAAAACCCAAAAAGGATCTACTTACAATGCTTATCTAATAATAGATGAAAAAATTGTTTTAGTAGATACAGTAAGAAATTATCTTTGCTCAGAAATGATAGATAGAATTAAATCTATCATTGATCCATCTAAGATAGATTATGTTATTTCTAATCACTCTGAGATGGATCACTCCGGATCATTGCCCGAGATAATGAATCTTGCTAAAAATGCAACTTTAGTTTGTTCTACAAATGGTGAGAAAAATTTAAGAAGGCATTTTGATTTAGATGCCTGGAAATTAAAAGTTGTTAAAACTCATGATGAAATAAATATTGGAAAAAGAAATTTACAGTTTGTTTTAATGCAAATGGTTCATTGGCCAGATTCTATGGCTACATATATAAAAGAAGATAAGCTTTTACTGTCAAATGATGCATTTGGACAACATATTGCATCTTATGAAAGATTTGAAGAAGAAATTGGCTTTGATATAGTTTTACATGAAGCTAAAAAGTATTATGCTAATATTTTACTTGCATATAATAAACAAACGCAAAAAGCAATTAACGAGATAGAAACCTTAGATATTGAAATGATAGCTCCCTCCCATGGCCTTATTTGGCAAAAACATGCAAAAGATATAATCAAGGCTTATGATTATTTTTCAAAAGATAAATATAGAGAAAAAGCAGTAATTATTTATGATACTATGTGGGGATCTACAAAAAAAATGGCTTTAGCTATATATAAAGCTTTTGATGAAATGGATATACATGTAGAGTTAAAAAATCTAAAAACTTCTCATATTTCAGATATAATGACATCTGTTATCGATGCAAAATACATATGTGTTGGAGTTCCTACATTAAATAATACTATGCTTCCTACTATGGCCTCTTTTATGAATTATATAACAGGCCTTGCACCGCAAAACAGAAAAGCTATTGTATTTGGTTCTCATGGATGGGGAGGGCAAGGCGCTAAAGAAGTAGAAGCCCAGCTTAAAAAAAATGGGTTTGAGATTCTAGATTTTATTACAAATGAATATGTTCCAGATGAAAATAAACTATCTAGTATAACTAAAAAAGTAAAAGATATTTTATCTTAGCCTATAGGTTATCTTTAAATCTTCTAAGCTAAAGTCTTCTTTAGAAGAGTATTTTGTTAATTTTTTATCAGTTTTTGGATCAATATTATCTTCTATTTCAATTAATTGAGTGTTGGGACAAATATTTCCAAAGTATAATTTTAGTATATCCTTTGCATTTTCCAATTCGTCATCAGAAATGGTATCTTCTTTTTTCATAGATACTTTAAATTTATAGAAATTATTTGATGAAGCTCTATCTCTAATCATATACAAAGTTATTTGTATTCCTAAATAATTTAATTGTGCAATTGCTACGGTGTTTGTTAGATGTTTTTCTTGAAGAATTTTTTTGAATTTTAAATTATTTTTTAAAACTTCTAATCCTTCTATTCCGGTACCTGTTATATCTTCCCATGGTGAAGTTGATCTAGAACTTGGTGGACTTAATGCTGTCATAATATAAATATCCTTATTAATGTTGTTTATTATTTTTATGAAAAAAAAGAAATTGTAAGGTAAATATAATTTTAAAAGCAATTAAAAAAAAACTTGTAAGTATTAATGTTAATTAATTTAAAGTTAGTGTGATTACATGAGTTTTAGAAAAGGTGTTATTGGTATTTAATTATAATTATTGATATACTTTCACTTAAAATATACTTTGAAATATGAATTCAATAGCATCAATAAAAGATCTTTCTAGAGGCTTTGTTTCAGCTGAAGCTATTACTCACAGCTTTGTTCACGGAAAAGAGATCAATAAAGGTCAAGCTCAGTTTCTAACTCAACTTTTTTTTGATGCTGGAAATGTTTTTCAAGCTTGTGATTTTGTTAATAATCTTTCAAGTAAAGCAAAATATAATTTTAAAGCTACTAATTTTCATATTATTTCACTAGAACTTATTTTAGCAGGAATATACTACCTCCATGTTAATAAAGAAAAATATAATTTTCCTTTGAAATTCAAAAAATTTAATAGATTTTTACAAAGTAATATTGGAACTGTTACTAATATAACCATAATTGCATCTAGTATATTATTAATTCCATACTCAGCTAAAAAATATGGTTATTCCCTAGCTTGTTCAACCTTATTACTATTAAATGATTATTTTAATATTCTACCGATCCCATATGTTGGGAAAATTTTAAAAAGTGCCGAATTTTCAACTATAGTACATTTACTTATTTCAACGACTACTTTTGGAATTGGTATTAATTTATTAATACTTGCAAGTGTTTTAATAAATGATGTTAGCATTTTAAAAGAAAAAGTAACTGATTTTGTAAGATCTTATAAAAGTAAAAAAATAAATTTTTCACAGATTTATCAAGTTGTAAAACAAAATAAATTTGATAACAATTTCTTTTTAACAAAAAATGATCTTAATATTCTTAATAAGCATTATAAAAAGGCAGATCCCCAATTAATAAAAACATATTTTAAAAGATTAAAGTTTACTGATAATGAATTGAAAAGTATTTTAAAAAAATTAGATCAATTTGATCATTTGTTAGACTTTTGTAAACGTGATATTAAATTAAAAGATAATCAAAAAAAAGAAATTTTAGAGGCTCTTCAACAAAGACTTGAAATAATAATAAATAGTGCTAAAAACAATTCAATTTCTAAAGATTTGCTCTCTTTCATATCAATGTTTTTGAAAGATAACAATATTGATGAAAAAACCAAAAAAGAAGCAATAATTGAAATGTGTATTGAAGGACACAAATGTGAAGTTGCTAAATTAGATGCAATAAAAAAATCTTTTTATAAACTAGCTTCATATGATAAAAAATCATCTAGATTAGAATTTCAAGTTTTATCATCCATCAGAACCCTTCAAGAATCAATAATAAGCTCTTTTATATATACTCCACTTAAAAAGGATGTAATGGGAGCTATTGATAATCCATGGTATGCTTCAAATGACAGACATAATATTAGTGTAATCAAAGCTGTTTATTTCCCTCAAATGTCTGATTTGGATGAAGATGAAGCCTTTAATAAAATGGATAATTTTTTATTTTATTTTATTGGAAAAATATTTGGTAGTTCAAAAATTCCAAAATATACTACAGCTACAGTAATTCAATTTTTAGAAAATGAAATTAAAGAGGGCTCAATTTCAAATGATGTATTTTGGCAGTGGGTATATGATTGGAAACAAAGAAATATTTTATCAACTGATGAAAAAGCAAATGATGATTTTGATGAAAAAATTGAATCCCCTGAATATGGCAGAAGATTTGCTCTTACACTTTTATTAGAAGAAATGAAAATAATTAAAAATTATTAAAATTGTTATTTATAACTTTCAAAATAGTTTGAATGATTTATTAAAACCTTCTATTATTTTTATAAAAAATGAAATTTAAGCAATGTATTCATTCCAGTTAGAGCTTATAAGAAAATTGCAACTTATTAGATTTCCTTTATTAGTTGATTTTTTTAAATCACTAAACTTCTTCGATTCTCCAAATTTTATATTCATTTTAATACCAGCTGTATGGGTAGGGTATTATTATAAATCAGGTGTTAAATTATTTTATGCATTAGTTTTAAGTAATTTTTTCAATGTAATATTAAAACAGCTTTTTATGTTACCAAGACCTTTTCATTTAGATCCTGTACTTGCTGTTATCAAAGTTAAAGGTTATGGGTTCCCATCAGGAGGAGCTCAAAGCGCTATCTTACTTGCATTGATAATGATAACTAAATGGAACAATAAAACGCTTGGTTGGGTTTTAGGGGTTAATTTCTTTTTTTGGATAAGTTTATCTAGAGTTTATTTAGGAGTACACTTTATTACTGATGTGTTAGGTGGATGGGTAGTTGGGTTGGTAGTTTTTTTAATATATTATTTTCTATTTCCAAAAATTGAAATGTTTTTTGAAAAGAAATCTCTTAAGGAAGTTTTTATAATAACCCAAGTGTTTTTTTTGATGATGATAGGTTTATATTTACAAATAATAAATCTAGCTATTACTTCTTTAGCGATAGGTTTAGGGGTGTTTTTATTGAATAAATATAAATTATCTATAAAACCTTCTAAAATTTATATAAATATCGTTAGAGCTATTTTGGGAATTGCAGGAGTTTTTTTAATACATTTTATTACTTCTTATTTGTTATCTTTTTTTTCTGGTTTTATCTATAATATTGGAGTTTTGATTCAGTCGTATATATTAGGGCTTTGGATAAGTATTGGAGCTTTTTATATTTATAATTTAATTGTTAAAAGGTCTTTGAAAAGATGAAAAAAATTCTTTTTATATTTTTAATATTTTCTTCTTTTGTTTTTGCAGAAAATTGTCCTTTTTGTGATAGGAAAGTGATAGATTATCAAAAATATTATGAAGATGATATTTCTTTTGGTTTATATGAGTATAGACCTTTAGTTGATGGACATTGTTTGATAATTCCAAAAAGACATGTTCAAAGATTTGAAGAATTAGATTCAAATGAAATAACTGCTTTATATGAGTTAATCAAAAAAACAAATGTAGCTGTACAAAAAGCATATAATACTAGTAGCTATATGTTATTACAAAAAAATGGTAAAAGTGTTGGGCAAACCGTAGATCATCTTCATTTTCATTATATTCCAGGAAAAGAAAATACTTCTGGATTTTGGTTTATAATGAAGTTTTTGTTTTATCCTTTAAAACAAAAAATTAACCCCTCTCAAATGCAAAAAGCTACTAATAAAATAGTTAGAGCTTTAGATTCTTCAATAGATACATCTAATCAAATATCTAGATAATCTAATATATTAGTTATTTGTTGTCGGATGTTCCACTATCCAATGCTCTATAGCCATGTCTTTAAACAAAGGGGAAACTCTCAGTTAGCAAGACTCAAAAACATCTCTTAACAATCCCGAAGTGGATCGTTCAAGTATACAGGAGGTCTAAAGACATTTGTGTATGTGTTAACAAATGATGGAAAAGCTTTGATGCCATAATAATAATAAATAATTTTCTATAATATTTTGTAAGGTTTTTATCAGATTTGAAATCAATTGAAAATATTATTTAAAATTAATAAGTGTAGTAACGATATTAGCTGTGCCAGGACCTTCATTTGAAACGTACTTTAGTAAATTATTAGTTTTAGTATCAAACCAAATTTCTGCTTTCCAAAAATGAGATCTAAAACCTCTTAGAGTGACTTTAATTTTTTGTGAAGAATATTTTTCATTGTTGATGTTTATAGTCTCAATATTTTGTTTTGTTGCAATCATTTCATTTTTTGTAAAATCATTTGGATTGATCATAATGAATTTATATATATTTTTTTTCGATTGTAAAAAAGAAGTAAAACCAAAATTAAAATCTTGAACCCAATTATTACGTCCAAGTCTATAAGAGCTATATAACTTATTGTTTCTTATTCTTCCCTGGCAAATTAGATTGTTATTTTTTCTTATCAAATTAAATAAAGTGTTTTCATTTTCGATTTTGTTAATATAACTTAATAGTTCATAATCTTTTTGGTATTTGATAGATGTTTCTTCCTTACTTGATGTTTTAAGGATAAGGATAAGATCATCTTTAGTAGAGAATGTTATATTTGTTTTAGTGATTTTATTATTTTTTTTGTTTTGATAGGAATAAGTTTTTTTAGAAAAATAATCACTAAAGCTAAAAGAGCAAAGTAATAAAAATAATGTAATTAAAATACTGCTTTTTTTTATCATATATCAAACTTTATCTTTTTTTTCTTTTTACTAAATTGAAAAAAAAATATCTAGAAGAATAATAAATATATAAAAAAAAAATCTATTTATTAATTGTTTTTTGTTTTAAATATACAATTAGGTGAACTAATAAAATTTAATATGGAAGATATAGACGATATACATTTAATGAATATAGAAGAGGTTTTAGAAATTTATGAAACTTCTAAAAGTGGATTGAGCATTGATGAAGCAAATAAAAGAGAAGAAAAATATGGAAAAAATATAATTCAAGAAAAAGAAGAGAGTATTATTTTTCTTTTCTTTAGACAGTTCAATAATGTTTTAGTATACATTCTTTTAATAGCATCTCTCATTAGCTTATATGCACGTAAATATATAGATTTTTTTGCTATAGCTTTTTTGATTTTAGCAAACGGACTTATGGCTTTTTTTCAAGAATTAAAAGCTAAAACTTCTATAAAAGCATTGCAAAAGTTAACAGAGAGTAAATGTATAGTTTTAAGAGATAATAAAGAAATAGAAATCCCTTCTTCAGATTTAGTGCCAGGAGATGTTGTCGTTTTATCTGAAGGAAGTTTGGTATCAGCGGATATTAGATTGTTCGAATCTCAATCTTTAATGGTAGATGAATCATCTATTACAGGAGAATCTATGCCTGTTATTAAAGATGCTTTTGCTCAGGTAAAAAAAGGAGCATTGATATATGAACTTAAAAACTGTCTGTTAAGTGGTACTAATATTGTTAGAGGACATGCTTTAGGTATTGTTACTAAAACTGCTAACAATACATATATCGCAAGCATTGCTAAGCAAGTAGAAAATATTACTATAAAAACACCTCTTACCAAAGCAATTGAACACTTTTCAAAACGATATGCATTTTTTTTAATAGTTCTTTTTTCTTTAATTTTTTTAATTGGATTTTTTCAAAAAAGAACATTTTTAGATTTAGCATATATATTAATTGCTGAATTAGTATCAGCACTTCCTGAAGGACTTCCTATAGTAGTTACAATTGTTCTTGTAGTAGGAGCTATTGCACTTTCTAAACACAACACATTAGTAAGACACTTGCCTTCTGTTGAAACGCTAGGAAGCGCTACTGTAATAGCAACAGATAAAACAGGAACTATTACAGAGGGTAAATTAAAAGTTGTAAAAACATTTGGAGATGAAGAAAAATTAAAAAAAGTAGCTATTTTTTGTAATGATGCTAAAAATGAAAGATCCGATCCGATTGATGTAGCTCTTTTGAAATGGGCAGATCAGTTAAAAGATTCTAAAAATAATAGTTCATTAATTAAATCATATCCATTTGATGTTAATTTAAGAATGATGGCAAAAGTTTATAAAGTAAATAACTCTAAAACTATTTTTATAAAAGGAGCTTTTGAATCATTAAAGGAACTGGCAATAAATAAAAATGAACTTAAAACAATAGAAGAAAACTTTCATGAAATGTCATCTTTAGGCCTTAGAACAATTGCTTGTGGAATAGGGGAGTTTGAAAGTGACGATATAAGTAAATTTAAAATTAATATAGTTGGTTTAATTGGTTTTTTAGATCCCCCTAAAGAACATGTAAAAGATGCTGTATATCAAGCTAAAAAAGGTGGAATTGATGTTAAAATGATAACAGGAGATTTTGCTCTTACAGCTAAAGAAATTGCAAAACAGGTAGGTATTTATAAAGAAGGGGATCGTATTTTAACAGGTTATGAAATAGAGCAACTTGATGAAGATATGCTTTATGAAAATTTAAAGAAAGCTACAGTACTAGCTAGGATATTACCTGAGCATAAATATAAAATTGTAAAAGCACTCCAAAAACATTCTGAAATTGTAGCGGTTAGTGGTGATGGCGTAAATGATGTTCCTGCGCTGAAAGCGGCTGACTTATCAATAGCTATGGGATCAGGCTCAGAAGCTGCTAAAAGCGTTTCTAAAATGATAATTACAGATAGCAATTTAAAAGTGATAGTAGATGCTATTAGAAATGGTAGAATAATTGCAGATAACATTAGAAAAGTAATTTATTATCTTTTGTCTTCAGCACTTCAAGAAATCACTTTAATCTCAATATCTATCATATTAAATTTGCCACTTCCCTTAATGCCAATACAAATCCTGTGGATCAATTTAGTAACTGATGGAGTGCAAGACAAAACATTTCCTTTCGCTAAAGAAGATGAAGATGTAATGAATAAAAAACCTAAAAAACCACAAAAACAGTTTTTTGATAAATTTCAAATAATAAATGTCTTATATTATGGATTTATATCTGGGCTAATTGTTTTAGTATTATTTAAATATCTTTTAAAAAATTATTCTTATGACATAACACTTACAGTAATATTTACATCAGTTGCAGTAATGCAATGGGCTAATGGCATACAAGCTCAAAAAGAAAAAGAACCTTTTTTTAAAAACATAAAAAAAAGTTTTACAATCAATCCCTATATATTTTTAGGAATTGGAATTGGAATAATTTTACAATTTTTAGCAGTATATGTCCTAAGTTCTTGGTTTTCAAGTGTGAAAATAAAATTATCTCTTTGGATTTATCCAATCATAATGTTCTTTGTTGCATTTATTATAGTAGAGAGTAGAAAATGGTTGTTTTTAATATTTAGGAGAAAAAAATGAAAAGATTAATTTTAATAAGCTTTGTTTTTTTATCAACTACTATGTTTGGAGTTTTATCTCCATTTTATCAAAGTTCAAAAGAGATAGAAACAATTATTAATGATCCAAAATTATCAGATGAGATTGGACAAGAAGCTATTTTAGAAATTAAAAAAGTAGAGGATGGATATTTAATTTTCACATCTAAATATTTTATAAAAGCAAATATTGAATATATTCCAACTAACTTAATGGGTCCAGTTCATTTTGAAGTGCATTTTGATGAAAAAATAGATATTTAAAGGTAAAATATGAAAGTTTTTATTCCAATTGAAACAAATGATGTAAATAGTGAAATTAGCTCTTTTTTTTGTAAGTCGAAGTATTTTTTATTAAAAGATTTAGAAAATGATACTTTTGAAATTATTGAAAATAATTTCTCTTCAGAAAATAGAGGTATAAAAGTTGCTAATATGGCAATTGATAAAAAAATAGATTTTGTAATTTTAAAAAATATTGGTCCTAGAGGTTTTAATATATTTAAAAATGCAAATGTAAAAATCTATCTTGTTAAAGACATGTTAGTAAACATGGCACTGGAACTTTTAAAAGATGGTAAATTAGAAGAATTAAAAGAAATAAAATCTAATTGTTCTTGTAAAAGCAATTAATCATTTTCTTTGACTTTTTTTCTTAATTCTTTTTTAGAAGATTGAATTTTTTTTTCTTTAAGTATTTTTTCTTTTGTTCGTTTAGATCTTTTTTTCTTTTGTTTTTTTAATTTATATATTTTTTTTTGTTCTTCAGATTCTTTTTTAAAATATAATCTTTCAAATTTTTTTATTAGCTCTTTTCTAGCATAATATCTATTTAATTCTCTTGATCTTTCCCTTTGGCATTTAACTTCTATTCCGGTCGGGATATGTTTTAAATAAACACAAGAGTGTGTTTTTTGAATTTTTTGACCACCTCTACCTGATCCTAAAATGAATTTTTCTATAATATCTTTTTCCAAGATATTTAACTTTTTCATTTTTTCATTAAGTTTGTCTTTTTTTTCTTTTTTTATAGCCATAATATTTTTCTATTTTAAAAAGGGAAAGGGTATAGATTGATTAAATATTTTTACAGGGGAAATACTCTTTAAGAGTTCTAATAAATTATATTTTTGAAAAATAGATCTAAGTATTATATGAGCTATTGCTTTTTCAATTTCATCTATTGGAAAGCCGGATTCATCTGTAATATTATGAAATTCTAATTTATCAATAGTTGGTAGATTTTGTCGTGTTCCATCTGCTTTGACAAGAACTATAGCAATATTATTTAAGCTAAGAGTTTTGATAAGATATTTTCTTTTACTTTCTGTTATTTTTCCTTTTGTTTGCATAATTCTCGACCAATTATTGTCTGATCCCATTCTATTATAAAACTCAACTCCTATTACGATGTCATTTAAAGAAATTGAATTAATAGTAAGGGTTTTAGATCTTATATTTTTAAAAGTAGAATTGAAATTTATTTTTTTGCATTGAAAAGCTGTAGAACTTTTAGATCCCTTGGGATTTGACATATTAAGATCAAAAATATTTAAATTTTGGCTATTTAATTTTACATTTGAAACTGAAGTTTCTACACCAAACTCTCTAGTTAAATAACTAGAAACAAAACTTGGCATATTAAACCATAAAATAATTGCTATTATAAATATTAAAGCTACAAAAGAGGAAAAAATAACAATCAATTTCTTCATAAAAAAGCCTTTTATTTTAATTAATACATTAAAACTATTTTAAAAAAAATAGAAATAGTTCATATGAAGATTAAAGGAAGAAAAAAGATGAGGCTAATAAATGAAAAAATTTAAACCATTTATAATTGCAATTGTTGCAATATTTGCAGTAGTTATTTTTGTTTGGATAATAAAAGGTCCTTTGATTAGCTCATATTTAACAAGCAAACTCAAAACAAATGTTAGCATAAAAAGTGTGAATTTAGGTTTTTCTAAAATGGTTTTAAAAAACTTTACAATAAAAAACCTAAGAGGCAATAAAACTAAATTTGCCTTTCGAGCTGATATAATTGAAGTCGATTACTCTTTATCTAAGCTATTTTCATCTCCAAGTATAGTAGATAGCATTTTAGTAGATAATATTAAATTAAACATTGAATGCAAGAATCCACTTTGTTCTAAAAATAATTGGACGGGAATTGTAAATAACATAAGCATGAAAGAAAAAAAAGCTACAAAAGAAAAAGAAATAAGGATTAAAAAAATTACATTTAAAGATTTAAATGTTGATATATATAACTTAGGGCTTGATTTGACTAAGAAAAAAACAGCTTATGTAAAAGAAATTGAATTTAATAATGTAAATAGTAAAGATGGCTTTCCAACAAAACAGCTAATAGCTGCAATCTTTAAATCTGCAAATTTAAGAGATTACTTAAAAGGAGTTTTAGATTTAAAAAATTGGATGGATAAATTTAATCCCTTTTCAGTAAATGAAGAACTAGAATTTAAAGATGTATTATTAAATGAAAAAGGCGCTTGAAAAAGCGCCTTTTTATAACTAGTAATAAGTTATATCCTAGTATCCCATAGGAGGCATAGCAGGTGCTGTTTTGTCTTCTTTTTCATCTTCAGTAATTATAGCTTCAGTTGTAAGAAGCAGTGCTGCTATAGACGCTGCAAATTGAATAGAACATCTAACAACTTTAGTTGGATCTACAATTCCTTTTTCAAACATATCAACATACTCATCATTTCTAGCATCATAGCCTTCTGTGATTTTCATTTGTAATACTTTTTGAACTATTATAGATCCTTCTTTACCTGCATTTTCTGCAATTTGTCTAAGTGGATATTTAATTGCTTTTAAAAGTATTTCAGCTCCAATTTTCTCATCGCCTTTTAATGTAGCTATAAGTTTTTTTAAATCTGAACTAGTTCTAATTAGAGCAGTACCACCACCAGGTAAAATACCTTCTTCTACAGCAGCTTTTGTAGCATGCTGTGCATCATCTACTCTATCTTTTTTCTCTTTTACTTCAAGTTCAGTAGCTCCACCTACTTTTATAATGGCAACTCCGCCTGTTAATTTAGCAAGTCTTTCTTGAAGTTTTTCTTTATCATAATCAGAAGTTGATTCTTCAATTTGATTTGTAATTTGAGAAACTCTTTTTTGAAGTTCTTCTTTTGATCCTTTTCCATCAACTAAAGTAGTCTCTTCTTTTTTAACGATAACTTTTTTTACTTTTCCAAGCATATCAAGAGTTACGTTTTCTAATTTTATACCTAAATCTTCTGATATAAATTGAGCGCCTGTTAAAATAGCTATATCTTCTAACAGTGCTTTTCTTCTATCACCGAATCCAGGAGCTTTTACAGCAACTATTTTTAATCCTGCTCTTAATCTATTAACTACAAGAGTAGCTAAAGCTTCACCTTCGATATCTTCAGCTATAATTAAAAGAGGTTTTCCGCTTTCTGCTGTAGCTTGTAAAATTGGAAGAAATTCTTTCATTGAAGATATTTTTTTCTCATATAAAAGAACTAAAGCATCATCATATTCCGCTTCTAATTTATCAGCGTTTGTAACAAAGTAAGATGATAAGTATCCTCTATCAAAGTTCATTCCTTCAACAACATCTAATGTTGTTTCAAAGCCTTTAGCTTCTTCAACTGTAATAGTTCCATTTGAACCTACTTTTTCCATTGCATTTGCAATCATGTTTCCAATTTCTTCATCGCCGTTTGCAGAAATTGTTGCAACTTGGGCTATTTCAGTTGTGTTTTTAACAGGTTTAGATAATTTTTCTAAACTTTTAACTATTGTATTTATTCCTTTTTCAATCCCTCTTTTTAAATCCATAGGATTCGCGCCAGCAGTTACATTTTTTAGCCCTTCTGTATATATAGCTTCTGCTAAAATAGTTGCAGTAGTAGTACCATCACCTGCTTTATCAGCAGTTTTGTTCGCTACTTCTTTAACCATTTGAGCACCCAGATTTTCAGCTTTATCTTCTAGCTCTATTTCTTTTGCAACAGTCACACCATCTTTTGTGATTTGTGGAGAACCATAAGATTTATCAATTACAACATTTCTTCCTTTTGGTCCTAATGTTACTTTAACAGCAGCTGCTAGAGTTTGAACACCTTTTAAGATCTTTCTTCTAGCTTCTTCTTGAAATTTAATTTTTTTTGAACTCATTTTTTATCTCCTTTTTATTATTCAACTATTGCTATGATATCATCTGATTTCACTATTATATATTCTTGATCATCAATTGTTATTTCTTGGCCAGCGTATTTATCCATTAAAATAACATCTCCAAGCGTAACAGGCATTTTGATTAATTCATTATTATCTCCAACTTTACCAGGACCAATAGCAATGATTTTAGCCATTTCTTGTTTTTTCTTAGCGCTATCTGGAATGATAATTCCACCTTTTACTGTCTCTTCACTTTCTAATCTTTGTGCTATTACTCTATCTAATAACGGTTTTAATTTAGTTTTTGTTTTTTGTGTCATCTCGAATAACCTCCAAAATAATTTTATTATTGTTTTTTTTAGCAACAACATCTTAACAACTTTAATAATTTTTCACAAGATTTTAGCAGATAAAATTATTGAGTGCTAAAAAATGTTCTACATAAAAAAAAAATAAAAAAATAATTTTAATTTTAAAATAGTTATTATAATTATTTTTTTATAAATTCTAATTTATAATGTTCAAAATACTTTTTTTTCATTTTTAAACAAAATATTTTGAAAATTTTCCTAAAATATTTTAAGATAATAAAATAGGCAGGTAACTTTTATATAATACAGTTGATTTTATAATGACTACAAATTATCAAAATAAATTAAAATCGTTTTTTATCGTTAAAAATGAAAAGGGTTTGCACACAAGACCATCAACTTAGCTTGTTAATTGTTCTTCTTCTTTTACTTGTCATATAAATTTATATTATAAAAAATATACTGTTAATGCTAAATCACTTCTTGGAATATTAATGTTAGCAGCAGGTAGAGGTTCAAAAATTAAAATAGAAGCTTATGGAAATGATGCAAAAGAAGCAATAAGTGCAATACTTCAACTTGCAAACAATAAATTTAATATCAAATATTAAAATGAATGATCAAATAAAAAAGAATTTAGGAATATATGCTTCTAAATTAGTTAAAGATAATATGATAGTAGGGCTAGGAACAGGTTCTACTGCAAATCATTTTATTCAAAGTTTATCTAAAAGGATATCTGAGGGTTTAAAGATCAACGCTATTGCTTCTTCAAAAGATTCATTAAATTTAGCTAAGAAAAATAATATAAATATTATAGATCCAAAAGAGGTAGATATAATTGATTTATATGTAGATGGGGCTGATGAAGTAGATAAAAAAAAGCAGATGATAAAAGGACATGGCGCTGCTTTATTAAATGAGAAAATTTTAGCTAAATTTTCTAAAGAAGTAATAATTATTGTAGATGAAACTAAGTTAGTAGATAAAATAGGAAAAAAAACTCTTCCAGTTGAACTTACTACTTTTTGTCATGTCTTAACAAAAAAACTACTTGAAAAAAAGGGTTTTATAGGGGAGTTTAGAAAGGAAAAGGAAAAATTGATTATTACTGAAAATAACAATTATATTTTAGATATTCAACTTTCCAATTTAGTAGACAATATCTATGATCTTCAAATGCAACTTCTATCAATTCCAGGTGTTATTGAAACTGGTCTTTTTTATGATCTTCCATCAAAAATTATTATTGGTAAAACTGATAATACTTTTGATGTTATAGAATAAATTTTATAAAAGACATTTTACTAAATAAATGTTAAAATTCTTAAATAATTTAAATAGGTTTTTATTATGTTTTCACTTAAAAAAAATAAAGAATTTATATCTCAAAGAGATGTTGTTATTTGTTATTTAATACATAAAGATAACATTCTTTTTTTAAAAAGAGGTCTTGATAAATTTAAAGGTGGAATGTGGACGGCTCCTGGCGGTAAAAGGGAAAATAATGAGAGTTTAGAGAATGCAGTTATTAGAGAAATATTAGAAGAAACTGATATCAGCATTGATAAGGAAAATTTATCATATATAGATAAGTGTTATATTAAGCATGATAATTTTCATTTTACTATGCATATCTTTAAAACCCATCTTAATCAAATCCCACAAATTAATTTAAATACAGATGAAAATATAGAATATGCATGGGCTAGTATTAATGATGCTAAAAAGTTAAATCTAATAGAACATGCTATAGATTGTTTAAATTTTACATTTAAATAAAATTTTATGTCAGCTCAAAGTTAGAAACCTCCATACTAAAATTTTTAGTTTAAGGTATCATTACAACTTTGGAGAAAGGTGTCATTATAACTTTGGGCTTATAAAATAAAATTTTTAATTGATATATATATTTTTTTAGATTAATCTAATCCTCTTATGGGCATGAAATCGGAGGCATAAGATGAAAGAAGTAAATAATATAAGCCAAAATACTTATCCACAAGAAAGCGATAAAACTTTAAAAGCAAAAGAAAAACTTAAACAAAGACTATCTGAAGTTGAAAAAAAAGTAACTCCAGAGGCATTAAAAAAAATAGTTTTAGAAATTCACGATAGAATCAATAGACTTGCTTTAGAAAGAGATGTTCTAAAAAATAAGATCACTTTATTTGATAATAATACAAACCCTGCAAATACATCAAAAAAAACACATGCTTTATCTGTAAGAATTAAAAAAGATAATGAAGATACCTTTGCACATTTAGATACCCTTCCTCAAACAGTGAAAAGGCATATTATTACAAATGATTAAATAAAATTTTAAAAAAAAATAAAAAGTACTTGTTAGAAAATCAATAACATAAGACAATGACTTTAAAGACGAAAAGAAAAAAAAAGGGGTTGTTTAATGGCCACAATGACTAAAAAAAATCTAGTGCAGAAAATAGCACAAAAAAAAGGTATGCATCCAAATGAAGTAAGAAATGTTATTCAATCTTTTTTAGATGAAATGACAGAATCGCTTACAAATGGAGATAGATTAGAATTTAGAGATTTTGGTGTTTTTGAAATAGTCGAGCGAAAGAAAAAGATAGGAAGAAATCCTAAAAATCCATCAGTACCTATTATAATTCCAGCTAGAAAAGCTGTGAAATTTACACCAGGTAAAAAGATGAAACAAGCAATTGAGAGACAATCTATTTCTCCTCAAATGTAAGTAAGAATTATTTTTGATAAAGTTAAAAAACCAAATAATTTGTAATTCTTTGGTTTTTTTTTATTTAATTTAAATAAACTTTTTTTGTGATTTAAAAGACTTTTATCTAAATAATTATTTCTAAAAATATCCAACCCCCCAAACTTATCACCTAGATGTTTAAATATATATATATACATATAAAATATTTATTATTGATTTTTAAATTAAAATAACAATATTGATGCATAAAAAAACCATTCAATTTATTATAAAAAATAACTTTTAAATTATTAATGTTTAGAAATTAGTAGGTTAGAAGAGTATTTAAATTTAATCCAAAATAAGCTATTATATATGGATAGCTATAAAAAGTTATAAGGAGAAATCTATCAATGAAAAAATTTGTATTAACATCAGCTATTATACTGTTTTTATCGATTTTTGTAGCATCTTCTTTAAAGAAGAAAAAAGCTAATAACGAGGTTGTTTTAGATATTAAACAAAACAAATTATCTGAACTTCCTATTAAAGAAGAAAAAAAGATTGAAGTCCCAAAAGAAATAGTGAAAAAAAATAAAGTGCAACCGATAAAAGAAGAAGTAAAAAATGAAGTAATTCTTCCTGATACCAATATTTTTGATAGACTTTTTGCAACATATTCTTCTAAATTAGAAAATTTAGTGGAAACATTAACTTATACTGCTAGAGTTCCTTGGCTTAAAGATAGAGCGGCTTGGATTGCTGATTATGCTTCTCACTATTCTACAACAAGACATTTTATTGCTAGATCATTAAATAAAAAAGCAGATTACTTTACTCAAAAAATAGCAGCTGGGGATAGATTTAATGTAATTAGAACAGATAAAAATATTAATTTTCATTTGTTAATAGATTTAAACAGATCAAAGATGTGGTTTTATGCTGTAGATAAAGATTCAAATGAAAAAACACTTTTAAAAACATATAATGTAGGCCTTGGTAGAAAAGACTCTAAAAGAAAATCAGGGTATTTAACACCTATAGGTATATATCAGTTAGGTGAAAAAGTAGCTATTTATAAACCTAAAACAATGGGTTACTTCCAAGATCAAAAAATTGAGATGATATCAGTATTTGGAACTAGATGGATACCATTTGAACAAGAAGTAGAAAATTGCAGTGAATCTGCTAAAGGTCTTGGGATTCATGGAGTACCATGGAATAATAATAACAACGAACTTAAAGAAGATTTAAGTAAGCTTTGTAATTATGATAGTGATGGATGTATTAGACTCTCATCAGAAGATATTGAAGAGCTATTTGCTATTGTAATATCTAGACCTACATTTGTAGAGCTTACAAATGATTTTTTTACATCTAAATTATTATCTGAAGAAAAAAAATAAATAATAAAGGTAAATAATGACAATACTTCCTCATGAAAAACAGATTTATGAATATGAAGAGATAATAAAACAGCTTAAAGATCAAAATAAATTAAACTCTCTTTGGTCTACAGATGAGATAGAAAAACTAGAAGATAAATTTAAAATTTTAAAAGAAAAGGTATATTCTGAAATGTCTTCTTGGGACAGGATATTAATTTCTAGACATCCTAAAAGACCACACTCATTGGATTATATTAAAAATATATCTGATGAATATGTTGAGATTTTTGGAGATAGACTTTTCAGTGATGATAAAGCTGTTGTAGTAACATTAGCTACTATCAATAAACAAAAGTTTATAGTTATAGGACAAGAAAAAGGAAAAGACACAGAAAGTAGGTTAAAAAGAAATTTTGGAATGCTTCATCCAGAAGGTTTTAGAAAAGCTCTTAGAGCTATGAAATTAGCTGAGAAATTCAATTTACCAGTAATTACCCTTCTAGATACACCAGGAGCTTATCCAGGCCTTACAGCAGAAAAAAGAGGTCAAGGATGGGCTATTGCCAAAAATTTATTTGAAATGTCAAAACTTCAAACACAAATTATTGTAATAATAATTGGTGAAGGGTGTTCAGGAGGAGCTTTAGGCATGGGGATAGGTGATATCATTGGTATGATGGAGCACGCATATTACTCAGTTATTTCTCCAGAGGGATGTGCATCTATTTTATATAAAGATGTAGAAAAAAATGAAGCTGCAGCAAAATCATTAAAGTTGCATGCTGAAGATTTAATTAAATTCAAAATTATAGATGAAATTATAAAAGAGCCTTTAGGTGGAGCTCATCTAAATAATCAAGTAGCATATGATAATGTAAAAGAATTTATCTTATCATCGTGGGAAAACTTGAAGAATATTCCAATAAAAGTCATAATCGAGAAGCGATATAACAAATTTCGCAAAATGGGAATTGTAGAAACCCTTTAGCATAATTGAATTTTTATGAACCTTCTTTTTAAAGCAGCTATTAGAAGTAGCAAACATTTAACATTAGCAATATTTACAGTTTTTGCATTAATTTTTTTAACTATTTCCACTCAAATGGAAATGTTTTCTCTTGGCTTTATTGCGAATAATGGAGCTGATTTCTTTTCTTTATTTGGTAAAGATAGAAAGGGCAAGATAAATTCAAATACCTCAGTTACACTAGAGGAAGTACAAGAAAAATGGAAAAAGATAGATACAGAAAATATAGGTGTGATTTCCAAAAAAGATGCAGCAATCTATATAGCATCTAGAAAAAATACAAATCCTCTAAATAAAATTTTTAGAATAATTTCCTCTAAATTTAATATAGATCAAAACTTTACTACTCTTATACTTATTTTAATTTCTGTTGCTTTATTTAAAGCTATATTTCTATTTACCTCTAGATATGCAACCTCACTTCTCTCGATTAGGATTACAAGAGATTTAAGAAGGCAATATTTTGAGCATATACAATCACTTCCTTTAAGTTTTTATCAAAGTCATAATATGGGTTCTTTATCAACTAGAGCAGTTGGAGATGCAGGGCAAATAGCCTCTTCATTGAATTCTATGTTAACAAATTATCTGCAAACACCATTTACGGTTATATCTACATTTATTGCATGTTTTTTTTTATCTTGGAAGTTATCTATCATTATTTTTATTGGAATGCCTTTAATAATTTTACCTATAATATTTTTAACTAAAAGAATTAAACAAGTAAGTAGACAGCTTCAAAAAAACCAAGAAAATTTCACATCTATACTTTTAGATTTTTTGCAAGGAATACAAACCATTAAAATTTTTGCAATGGAAAGTTTTTCATTAAAAAAATATAATGAACAAAATTTAGAAATGGCATACCTAGAATCAAAAAGTGCAAAATACCAACTTCTTACTCGTCCTATCCTGCATTTAGTAACAACTGGATGTATGGCAACAGTTGTTTTACTTGGTCTGTATTTTATTGGAATGAATATTTCTGTTCTTTTAGTATTTGTAGCTCTTTTGCATGGATTTTATGAACCTGTGAAAAAATTTGCTGAAGAAAATGCAAATGTGCAAAGAGGTGTTGTAGCAGCAGAGAGGATGTTTGAAGTTTTATCATTAAAACCACAGATTATAGATGATGAGGGTGCTATAGATTTAAAAGATCTTAAAGATAAAATTGAATTTAAAAACGTTTACTTTAAATATCAAGATGAATGGGTTTTAAAAAATTTAAGTTTTATTGTAAAAAAAGGTGAGACTGTTGCGATAGTAGGTCCAACAGGAGCTGGTAAATCAACTATTGTACAACTTCTACCAAGACTTTTTGATGTTCAAAAAGGGTCTATATTAATAGATGGTCTTTCTATTAAATATTACACTCAAAAATCTCTAAAAGAAACTATAGCTTTTGTTCCTCAAAAGCCTTTTTTATTTTATGATTCTATTTCATCTAATATTTCGTTTGGTCGGGACTATTCTAAAGAAGAGATTATTAACGCTTCTATAAAAGCACATGCTCATGAATTTATTGTAGATTTACCAAATAAGTATGATTGCGTTATTGCAGAAGCTGGTAAAAGCCTATCAGGTGGTCAACAACAAAGACTTGCAATAGCAAGAGCTTTAGTTAAAAAATCACCTATATTAGTAATGGATGAAGCAACCTCATCTTTAGATGCTATTAGTGAAAATAAAATAAAGTGCGCTATACAAGATCTTCAAAAAGACGTGACTCAAATAATTATAGCTCATAGACTATCTACAATAGAGCATGTAGATAAAATTATTTACATAGAAAAAGGTGAAAAAATAGCTGAAGGTTCAAAAGATGAGCTTTTATTAACTTGCCCACAGTTTAAAAATATGTGGGAAGTATATCATAAATTAAAAGATAAGAGTACTTTAGTTTAACTTATGAATGATGAATATAAAGAGCTAATAGATACTTTAAATAATTTCATAGAAAAATTAGAAGAATTCAATAAAACAAAAAATGATTATTTGAAGCTAGATATAAGAGCTATAGGTAATAAAATAGATCATTTATCTAAAATTTTATCAGATAATATTGCAATGGATAGCAATATAATGTTTGAAAAATTAGATCTTTATTTATCAACCACTTTAGATGAAGATTATAAAAAATTATTACTTCAATTAACAAAAATTAGAAAAAAATTATTTGAGCTTTAATATTAAGATCTTATATGTTGTAAATATATCTGGATAAATCTAAGTGAATTTTGAGCTTTGCTAATTTGACACTCTTGTGCAATATCTATAAAATCCTCAAATGGTTTTTTTTCAAACATATTATAAATCGTTAAATAGATCTCTGCTAATTTTATATCATTAAAAACTAAAGCAACTTTTATTTGTTCTTTAAAATCAACTTTGTCTTTAATATTAAAGTAAAGTTTTTGTAGAATAAACTCTAAAATTATAAAATTTTGTTCTCTTTGAACTTTAGTTTTTTCAAATAGAATCATGGCTTCATCCAGTTTTTTTTCAAAAGATTCCCTGTCGATTTCTGGATTATATTTAGGTAACGGCATTAAGCCATCTTTATCAAATATCATTGCAAAGGACGTTAGTATATTTGATGATAGAGATAGAACCATATCGCTAACAAAATCTATTGTTAGAATATCTAAGTATGAACTTAAAAGCCTATTTATTGCGGTTAAGTTAAACTCTATAATATATCGATGAAAACTACATCTCATATGGTCTTGCATTTTAGCTGATAATATTTCTTTTATTTCATTTAATGAATCTAAACATTCAACTCCTAAATTATTTTCTTTTTTTAATTTTAAAAATAATTGATATGCCTTTAGGGGAGTTTTACTATCAACTGCAGCTTTATTTAAATCTAAAAAAATAAAATTTTTAAAAAAGTTTTTGAAAACTTCAATTTCTCTTTCTTCTGTTGGAAAAGCGCTTTTAATAATTTCTGTGATTCGTTTTTCAGGATATAAATCAATTTTAGCAATTAGTTTATTAATATTATCTACAGGATATAAAATAGCTATAGTATCTAAGGAATGAGTTATTGTTATAGTCATAATATTATTTTGGGATTTATTAAAAAAAAAAAAGATGATATCTAAAAAATATATTAAAATAAATTAAAAAAAAATAATTTTAATTATATTTCTTTAAAAGGATATTTAAAAGTGAATCCAGTTTCTTTAATTCTATAGTTAGAAACTCTTTTATTAACATCATCAAAGATATTTTTTTTATCATCCCATGATATTTTAGAAATATTTAATTTTTTGCATATTTTATCTAGTAGTTCTTTTCTTGTGATATGATCATCATCAACTACATTAAATATTCCATATAAATTGTGATCTAATACAAAATTTATAGTATTAACAGCATCATCTAAATGAACCATATTTGTATAGAATGAGCTGTCTCCTTTAAGAGAGTTGTTTAGCATGATTTTTGCTAATTTTTCAAGTTCTCTGTGTGGACCATATACCCTTGCAAGTCTTAAAATAGTAATATCAAAATCATATCCTTTTAAAGAAAGATATGTTTTTTCAGCTTCAATAATTTTTTTTGGATAATCATCTGTTGCATTTAATGTTGAATCTTCATCTACCCATTTTCCACTATGATTTCCATATACAATACTTTGTGAGATGAAGATAATTCTTTTTTTTTCTTTTATCTCTTTAGCTGCTTTTTTTATATTTGCAGAAGCTTCTAAATAAGCTTTTTCATATTCATTTATATCTTCACTAAAAATTGTAACAATTATTACATCATTTTCTTTTAGAAGTAATAAAATTTCATTTTCATCTGAGCTATCTACTACTTTTGTTTTTTGTGTTATATCGCAAATCTTTTTTATGGAAGATGGGTTTCTAGTTGTAGCTGTAACAAAATTATTTTTTTTTACAAGTGTATTAGCTAAAGCTCTACCTAAATAACCACATCCTATTATTGCTATATTCATAATTACCTATATTAAATTTAATTGTTTTAGTGATTTTTTTAATGTTTGATGTTCATCTTTTTCTAAAACTTCATTTTTATTTAGCCATTGAATGTAATTTGATGGAACTTCTTTTAAAGGTTTGCCACTATATTTTCCAAAAGGCATATGAGTTAAAAGCTCATTTGTTGTTTGATATAATAGCTTATGGATTGTTTCAATATTTAGATCATCTACCATATTCATAAATACTTTGTATAAAACCATAACATCATCTAAAGCTCTATGTGCATTATTTTGTTCAATTTTATAAATTTCCCTTAAATATTGAAGAGCATGTCTTGGTAGATCAGATCTATATTTTCTAGCCCATTTTAAAGAATCCACATATAAAAAATCTGGAAAGGTTACATTTACTCTTGCAAACTCATTTTTTAAAAATAACTTATCAAAATTATCATTATTATGAGCTATTAATACGACATCGCCAGAACAAAACTCTACAAACTCTTTAGATATTTCATCAAAAGCTTTTGCATCTTTTACCATATCATCTGTAATATTTGTAATTTGAGTTGACTCATGCGGTATCGGCATATTTGGGTTAACTAATTTACAATATGTTTTATTCAAAGTTGGATCATATGCTGCGATTTCTATTATTCGATCCTTTTTATTATCAATTCCAGTTGTTTCTAAATCATAAAAAATTGGTCTTAAAGTCATAAAAATATCTCGTTTTTTTAAAGGTTGAAAAATGTTATATTATTAATATATATAAAAGAGGATAAAATGTTAAAAAAACTTTTTTTGTTTTTCGTTTTTATTTTGCTAACTGGATGTTATCAAGGCTCTGATGCTGATAATTTGGATACTAGGCCAATTACAAATAATCCAAATTTAGTTCCAACTAGAAGTTTAATTCCAAATTAAAGCCATTTTTTTCTAACAAACACATAAATACATATCAGAGAAATAAGTATAGTTATGTTCATTATAATAAAAAAAGCATGAGGGTTACTGGCTAAAGGAAGAGATATATTCATACCATAAATAGATGATATAATCGTTGGAATTGTAAAAATTATTGTAATAGCGGTTAGTAATTTTATAGTTTTATTAACACTATTTGTAAATAATATTTGGTATGCATCTCTTAAAGATCTAATACTTTTTATAGAAAGGGTGCATATATCCTCTGATTGCTTAATTGCAATCATTAGATCTTGTAATATGTCATAATCTTTGTCATAAAGTGCTATGTATCTACCAGTAGTAGTTGCTTCTAAAAGATTTCTTAAAGGAATTAGAGATGCTAAGTATTGATTTAAGATCTCTTCATTATTTGTTAACAAAACTATCGCTTCATTTGTAACATTTTTCATTTTATATTCTTGTTCAATAACTATATTCCTTACTTTTTTAATTTTAGTTGTGAAATCTTGTGTTATTTTTAAAAGTAAAAAAAGTAAAAGTTTAGATTTTTGTGTTGTTGTGATATTTGTTTTACTATTAATTAAATTATCAATTATATGACTTTTATAAGGGCAAATTGTAATAATATGGTTTTTGGTAATTATTACACTTAAAGTCATTGTATGAAGACCTTCTTCATTATCAGAAGAGTGTCTGCAGTAAATTGCCACATTTGAATCTACATGCTCAATTCTAGGTATCTCGTATCTATCGATAGTATCTAAAATATGATCTAAATCCAGATTTGCAACCTCAGCTATTTTGTTTAAATCATCCATAGTAGTATTGTAAATATTTATCCAACTTCCAGCTTTAAAATCAGATATTTTTTCAAATTTGTCACCTTTAAGTGATTTGAAATAGATATCAATCATAAAATTTTTCCTCTTAATACTTTACTTATCAGTAAAAAAAGGTAAAATCAAGAAAAATTTATTTCTTAGATAACTTTTCTTCTAAATGAGCTATTTTTTCTTCAAGCTTTGAGATAATCTTTTTTAGATTTTTTTGAAAAACAAACTGGCGGTTATAATCATTTAAACCAATAGCAGGGGACCCTCTATATTTTCCAGCTTTTAAATTTTTACTAACACCCGTTCTTGAAGCTAGCATTACTTGATCATCTAATTTTATATGACCGGTTATTCCAACTTGTCCACCCATTATGTTGTAACTTCCAATTTTAGTAGACCCAGCTATTCCTGTTTGCGCAGCTATTGCGCTATGATTTCCAATTTCAACATTATGGGCTATTTGAACTAAGTTATCAATTTTTGCACCTTTATGGATAATTGTAGAGCTAAATCTTGCTCTATCAATAGTTGTATTAGCTCCAATTTCAACATCATCTTCTAGGATCACATTTCCAAGTTGAGTGATTTTTTTATATTCATTATTTTCAAAAGTGTACCCAAAACCACAAGATCCAATAACAGCGCCTGGTTGAATAGTTACTCTATCTTGAATTATTGTGTTTTCTCTAATAACTACGTTTGAATGGATAATACAGTTTTTGCCAATTACAACATTTGAATGAATAGAAACATTAGATCCTATTGAAGTATTTTCATCAATTTTAACATTTTGATCTATTACGGTATTTGGACCAACTTTAACATTGTTTTTTATATTGGCACTTTCATGAATAATGCAAGATGAATGAATATTTTCAAAACCTGATATATTTGAATTGGATAAAAAGTATTCTGCAATAATTTGAAAAGTTCTAGAGGGATCTTTGGATATTAAATAATTCTTATTTTTTTCAATTTCAACATCTTCTGATATGCAAAAAGCTAAAGCTTTAGATGTTCTGATTTTATCGAGATATTTTAAATTTGCTAAAAATGAAATTTCATTTTTATTAGCAGCTTCTAGCGTATTTATACCCAATAGTAAAACATTTGGATCTCCAACTATTTTACTATTGGTAAACTTAGAAAGTTCTTCTAAAGTGATTTTTTTTTGCATTATTTTTTTGATTTAGTTTCGTTATCTATGTTTTCTGGTATGTTTGATGCAACTTTTTCACTTTTTTCTTTTTCATTTTGAGCTGTTTCTTTATCAAAATTTATATCCATTTCTTTAATTACTAAAGAAGTGATATCTAGTTTTGAATTTGTGTAAAAACAAGCTTCTTTATTTAAAACTATATCTAAATTTTTCTTTTCTGCTATTTTTTCAGATGCAACAGAAATATTGTTAGACATTTTCTGCATGAAGAAATAGTTAGCTTGATTTAATATTTGATATAATTGATTTTGGTATTTCATTATATCTTCAGATAATGTTTTTTGTTTTAAACTTAACTCTTCAATTGCTTGAGGTGAAAGACCTCCAATGTAATCTTCATCTTCTAATTTAGAATTTATATCTTTTAAGTCTTTATCTGTTTGTTCAATTAATTGAGTCCATTGTTTTTTTATGTTCTCTAATTGATCTTGCTCATTTTTACCATATTTTGAGTCTGTTAAACAGCTCATAAAATTTACAACGCCCATTACATTTTTAGAACTCATTGCAAAAGATGTTGTTGTAGCAAAAAATATAGCTATAGCAAGTATTATATTTTTTAGTTTCATATTAGCTCCTGTTTTTGTTTAAAATTGTGTTCCCATAGAGAAAAATAATCTTTGTTGATCACTATGGTGGTTAGCATTTATAGGATAACCCCATCCAACCGTTATTGGTACTCTGTTCATAACTTCTAAACGAACTCCAATTCCTGTTGAAGCGTTTATTTTACTTACTGAAAATTCTGAAAATTTTATTGATCCAGCATCAACAAATACAAATACATCTAAAAGTGGTCTTATAACTTCTTGTAGATATTCAATGGAAAGTAATACAGATGAAGTACCACCTTTTGGTGCATCTTTATCATCTTTAATCATTCTAGGTCCAATAATGTATGGTTTATAGCCTCTAACAGTTGTTTCACCACCTAAGAAGAATCTTTCACTGATAGGTATTTTTTTCTCTTTTAAAGAACCAATTGCAGTGATAAATCTTAAGTTAGTTTTATATTTTAATGTACCTCTTGACCAAAGAGAGTAGTAGAAAGCATTTAAATATTGAATTTTATAAAAATCATAATCTCCACCAATCCCAACATATTCCATGTCTAGAGAGGATCTTAGACCTTTATGTGGTTTATATGAATTGTCAGTAGAATCATAATTTAAAACGCCGCCAAGACCAGATATAAGACCATCAGTATCGTTTTTAGCTGCTTTTGTAGATGTTTTAATGTCTTCTTCAGATCTTCCTCTTGTTTTTACTATGTTATCAGTATGTCTTGCTCTATATTTGAAACCATAACTTAAAAAATTACTAAGTGGATATGAAGTATAAACAGATCCACCATAAGTTTTTATTTTATAATGAGGGGATTGAAGTCTGCTAAATGTTCCACTAAATTCAGTACCAAATCTCCAAAGTGTATCATTAAAATATGGAGTCATCCAATTCAATGAATAGTTTTTTTGTCTTTTACCTAAGGTACCTTTTACTTGTGCATATTCCCCACCACCTCTAAATGCTGAAGGTCCTTCAGAAAAGATTCTATATAAACCTCTATGATCAAAGTTGTTTTCAGTAAGATCGAGTGTGCCGCTTACATTTTCTGATGTGTTAAATCCAGCAGATAGTGATGCATGTCCGGTTGATTCTTCTTCAACTTCTATGTGTACATCTCTATAGTTTGCACCTAGTGCTGGATCTGTTGATTGTGTTGCATATACATTTACACTTTTAAAATATCCAATATTTTGAAGTCTGTTTTGTGTAGCATTTAATTTTCTTATATCAAATGTTTCACCAGGAATTAAAAGGGACTCTCTTAAAATAACGGAAGTTCTAGTAGATTTATTACCATATATTTTAATAAGACCTATTTTATAACAATCTCCTTCATCAATATAGAAATTTACGTTATATACAGGTTCGTTTTCTAAAAGCATTGTTTCATAATATACTTGAGTTTCGATGTACCCTTTAGATCCATAAAGATCTTTTATAGATTGGGATGTTTGTCTTATTTTTTCAGATGAAAATGTATCATTTGGATGAATAATAAAAGATTTTAAAATTTCATCATTTGTTAAAAGAGTATTCCCATCAAATGTTATTTTCCCAAATCTATATAAAGTTCCTCTATGTGCTATGATTTCTATAATTAATTTTTTAGATTCAGGATCTTCTAAAATATTAATATCTACTTTTGCATCAGCATAGCCTTTGTTTTGAAGATAATTAATGATTACAACTTTATCTTGTTCTACTCCATCTTCTTTAAATGTACCAGTTCCATTAAACCAACTAGTTAAAAAATTATATTTTTTTGTAAATATGATATCTTGAACATCACTTTTTTCTTTTTTAGTAAATCCTTTAAAAACTATTTTTTTTACTTTTCCGATTCTTCCTTCTTTAATAAATATATCTATTTTAACTTCGGTTCTAGTTAGATAAGAAACTTTATAGTTGATATCAAAATCAAAATATCCTTTTTTTAAGTAGAATTCTTTAACTTTTAATATTGCTTTGTTAAATGTTTCTCTGTTGTATATCTCGTTTGGTTTTATATTTAGTTCTTTTTGAAGTTTAGATGTTTTAATTTTTGAATTTCCATGAAAATTTATTTTTCTGATAACAGGTCTTTGCCATAGTTTAATAGTTATGTAGACTTTAGAATCTTTTGTGTTAACTTCAGGCTCAATCCTGTCAAAGTCTAAAGATAATTTTTTAATATCATTATCAAATATGTTTTGGAAGAATAGATCGCCCTTTTTAGTTTGTAATTTTTGAAGTATGTTTTTTTTATTAAAACTTACATTATTACTGGGGTTTTCTAAAACAATTTTTACATCTGCAATTTCTTGATTTTCATAATTGTTTGCAAAAATTTGTGTAACTGAAAAAAATAAAACTATTAAAGAAAAAAGCTTTTTCATTTTTTTATATTCCTGTTATTAGACTATTTGGATAATTATATAGCTCTATTAAAAAAAAAGCAATAGATCCTAATATTTTTGTCTTCCAATAAACGCTTGAGTGAGTGTTCCTTCATCAACATATTCCAAACTACTACCCATAGGCATCCCAAAGGCTAGCCTTGATATTTTTACATTAAAATTTTTTAATTCTTCTTTTATATAAAGTGATGTAGCATCACCTTCAATCGTTGAATCTAGAGCAATAATTACTTCTTGTATTTCACTATTTATGATTCTGTTTTTTAAATTTGTTAAATCTAAATCTTGATCATCTATTGGTGAATATAAATGATCAAGAACATGATATAACCCTTTAAAAGAATTAGTAGCTTCTAATAAATAGATATCTCTAAATGATGAAACTATACACAGTAAAGATTCATCTCTCATATTTTTGTCACAAAACATACAATCATTATTTGATTTTAAGCAGCCACATGTTTGACAAGTAAAAATTTTATTTTTAAATTCTTTTAAAAGGTCACCTAAATCTTTTAATTCGCTGTCTCCCCATTTAATCATTTCAAAAGAGAATCTCTCAGCTGTTTTGCTGCCAACGCCTGGAAGTTTTTTTAAATAAGAAATTAATTTAATTAGATCTTTTGGATACATTATTAATACTTTTTTTAAATTTAATATATCAAAATTATTAATTATAAAAAAGCCAAACTATATAAAAATAAAAATTTAATTTTATAAAAAATGCCCAATTTTACTTTCTATTTAGCGAAAAATAGGTTAAAATATCTTAAGTTAAGTTAAATGTAGGGACATGTAGTGGATAAAGCAAAAATTATTGGGACAGGAAAATACTTCCCAAAAAAAGTTTTGACAAATGAAGATCTTGAAAAAAAATTAGATACCTCAGATGAATGGATTAGAACTAGAACTGGTATAAAAGAAAGAAGGATTGCAGGGGCAAACGAATACACATCAGATATGGGATATAAAGCGGCACTTGAAGCTATTGAAGATGCAAAAATATCAAAAGATGAAATCGATTTTATATTAGTTGCAACACTTACTCCAGATTATATATTTCCTTCAACGGCTTGCTTGATTCAAGCTAAATTAGATATAAAAAATACAGCGGCCTTAGACATTCAAGCAGCTTGTTCCGGGTATATATATGCTCTTTCTTTGGCAAAAGCTTTAATCGAACAAAATCAATACAAGAATATTTTAATAATAGCATCTGAAAAGTTATCTTCAATTGTTAATTATGAAGATAGAACAACTGCTATTTTATTTGGAGATGCTGCCACAGCATGTATTGTTAGCAAACAAAAAAAAGGTTATGAAATAGAAAGTGTTTATTTAGGATCTGATGGAAAAGAAGCTAATCTTTTAATTCAACCAGCTGGTGGTTCTAGAAATCCAGCTACACATGAGACGGTAGAAAAGAAAATGCACTACATTCAAATGAGCGGCAGAGATGTTTTTAAACATGCTGTTCGAAGAATGATCGAAGCGTCTGAAAAAGCACTAAGTATGGCAAATTTAAAAGCATCTGATATATCATGGTTAATTCCTCATCAAGCTAATTTAAGAATTATAGATGCTATTGCTAAAAGGTTTACTCATTTAGATAAAGAAAAAATATTTAAAGAAGTAGTTTATAAATTTGGAAATACATCAGCCTCATCAGTTGGTATAGCACTGGATATGTTAAAAAAAGAAAATAAAATAAAAACTAATGAAAATATTTTACTTACAGCGTTTGGAGCAGGATTTACGTTTGGTAGTGCTGTTTTAAGAAAAATAGGTTAAAAAATGAAAAAAATAGCATTTATCTTTCCCGGTCAAGGATCCCAAGTAGTTTCAATGGGGAAAAAATTTTATGAAAAATATTTAGCTTCTAAAAAAATATTTGATCAAGCAGATGAAATTTTAGGTTATAAAATTTCTGATATAATGTTTAACGGACCTGAAGAAACTCTTACTAAAACATTAAATTCTCAGCTTGCTATTTTTATAAATAGCGTAGCTATTTTGGAAGCTTTTAAAGATTTATATCCATCTATTCAACCAATAGTTGTAGCAGGACTTAGTTTAGGGGAGTATAGTGCTTTATATGCTGCAAATAAAATATCTTTTATTGATGCTATTAATCTTATTAAAAAAAGAGCTGCCTATATGGAAGAAGCGTGCAACAAAACAAATGGCACAATGGCAGCTGTTCTTGGTCTTGATGTAAAAAAAATAAAAGAAGTTATTAAAGATATAGATGATGTATATCTAGCAAATTTAAATACTCCAAATCAAATGGTGATATCTGGATCAAAGGATGGAGTTAATAAAGCATGTACACTTTTAAAAGAAAACGGAGCTAAAAGAGCAATTGAATTGAAAGTATCTGGAGCCTTTCATTCATCTTTTATGAAAGAAGCTGAAGATAAATTAAAAGAAGATATTTTAAATGCAAATTTTAAAGAATCTGATATTGATATTGTAATGAATGTTACAAAAGATTTTCCAAAAAGTATTGAAAATATTAAAATAAATTTGATAAAACAGATATCTTCAAGCGTTAGATGGTATGAAAGTATTAATAAAATGGATGAGTTGGTAGATTTGTTTATTGAATTTGGATCAAAGACTCTTAGCTCTATGAATAAAAAAATTAAAGTAAATTCAAATTCTATCTTTATTGATAAGATTGAGGATTTAGAAAATTTAAAAGAGGTTTTATAAAATGTTACTTAAAAATAAAAATGCAATTATAACTGGTGCCTCTTCTGGAATTGGAAAACAAATTGCTAAAGTCTTTATTCAAAATGGAGCAAATGTAGCAATTATAGCAACTAGTATGGAAAGACTTTCTCAAGCAAAAAAAGAACTAGAAGATATAAAAAAAGATCCAAATCAAAAAATAATTCTAAAAGATATTGATGTATCAGCCTATAAGGATGTAGAAGAAAAATTTAATGAAATATTAAAAGAATTTGTTCATATTGATATTTTAGTAAATAATGCCGGAATCACAAGAGATAATTTACTTCTTAGAATGAAAGAAGAAGATTTTGATAGAGTAATTGCAGTTAATTTAAAATCTATTTACAATACGTGTAAAGTAATTATTAGACCAATGATGAAAGCTAGAAAGGGAAAAATTATAAGTATTAGCTCAGTAATTGGTCAAATAGGGAATGCAGGGCAAACAAATTATGCTGCATCTAAAGCTGGAATTTTAGGGTTTACAAAATCCCTTGCTAAAGAAATAGGATCTAGAAATATATGTGTAAATGCAATAGCTCCAGGATTTATAGAAACTAAAATGACAGATGAATTAGACGAAAACTTAAAAAAACAAATGTTACAAAATTTACCATTAAACCGTCTTGGAAAAACTAAAGATGTAGCTGATCTAGCTTTATTTTTAGCATCTGATATGTCTGATTATATAACAGGACAAGTTATAAATGTAGATGGCGGAATGGTTACATAAAGTTATAAAAAAACCTATAATGTGAGGGAATATGTCACTTGAACAAGACGTGATAGATATAATTGTAGAGCAGCTAGGAGTAGATGCTGCTGATGTAAGTAGAGAAAAATCTTTTGTAGAAGATTTAAATGCAGACTCTTTAGATTTAACAGAACTGATCATGACTTTCGAAGAGAGATTTGGTTTTGAAATTTCTGAAGAAGACGCAGAGAAATTAAAAACAGTAAATGATGTAATTACTTACATTGAAAATAAGCAAAAAGAAAATGCTTAAACATTTTATCTTAAGCCGACGTAACTAGTCGGCTTTTTTTTAAACTTATCTAACTTTTCTAAAGGTTATATTCTTTGAGTAAGATTGTAAAAGAGCAATCCCAATGCTTGGACATTCAGATATTATTGTTAAAAGATTTGACTTAGAAAGAGTTAAAAGAAGTGTGTCTTTTTGACATCTAGCCATATATGATCTAGGAAGCTCATTAAATAAAGATTCATCACCAAAAAAATCACTTTCTTTTAGAGTAGATATTACATTTTCATTTTCATCTAAAATTTCAACACTTCCTTTAGCAATTATATACATTCTACTAGCAATTTGATTTACATCGAATATTTTCTCGTTTTCATCAAATATTTCCTGATGCATTTTATCAGCAATAGCTATCAATATATCTAAATCTAAATCTTCGAAAAGATTTATGCTTTTTAATAAAAATGTAACTGAAATTAAACTTATTTCTTTCATGATTCTAATAACTCATATGCATATTGGTTTAAGGATTCATTTGATTTTTTAATTTTTTCTTTAATAGATTCTCTCCATTGAGGCATTTTAAGTTTTGCTTTTAAATGCATGGATATAATTTTATCAAAGGAAGAGGTGGATTCTTCTAGAAAATCTAAGAGTTCACTTAATGTAAGATTTGGATTTTCTAAAATTTTTTTTGCATCTTCTAATTTATATTCAAGTGGGATAGCTTCTATTAAATTAGATATTTTTTTATAGATTTTAGCTGTAATATTTTTTTCTAAAGTTTCTATGGCATGAGCTTGATTTTTTGCATTTTTAGAATGCAAAGCTTTAATAACTAGACTAACATCTTCAATTGGAGAAGCTGAACCTAATAGATGAAGTATAAAATCAATTACTGATCTATAAGCTGCAAGTAATTCATTTCTAAGAAGTGGTAGTTCATATAATGGATATAACATTTTAAGTTTGTTACCAAAATAGAAATAAAAATTTGCTCTTTTGATTTCAGTATCTATAATTTCTGGTATAATATCTCTTAGTTGTTTTATTGATAATTTTCCAAGGATTTTAGCAGCTAATATTTTAGATCTGTTATTTAGTTTTACATCTTTTATAATGGTTATTAAAACAGAAATGGATTTCGCTCCCATTTTTAAAATTGTTTTCTCAACCTCTCTTTTTTCAGATGGTCTAAATAACTTAGAGAAAATAATTATATCTTCAACTGTTCTATAATCGCGAATATTTCCAAGAGCCTGAAGTAAATTAATTCTTATAAAAACATCAGATATATTTTTTATAGCATCTAATATTTTAAAAGAGTGTTTTCTATCAGCTTCATCTGTTATTTGAGAAAGAGCAAATGAGGATTTTCTTTGAACTTTTAAATTATCAAAAGTTAAATACTCAACTACCATGTCAACGGCTTCATCTGTATCATCATGATTTAATATGTCAAGGCCAGTACATATTTCATCAATGTTATCATATTCAAAGAGTAGATCTATTTCTTTTTTAGCTAATTTTTTATTTTCTATTTCTGTAGATATTTCTCTATTATATATTGAATGTTTCAATGATATTATTGCAGATGCTCGTAAATTTAAATCTTTTGAAGATAAGTAATGCTTTATCTCATCTGGATGCAAAAGACCTTTTTTTGCTAAATATAAAGTTGATTTACTTAAGATCCTTTTGTCTTTTTCAAAAGTCATCCAAAATTTTATAACCTCTAAAACATCTCTTTCTTGAGAGAAAATAGAATTTTCAAAAAGATTCAAAGCTTTAATTTTATAATTTATTGATTCTTTATTTACCTTGGATAAAATTTTAGAAAGTAAACTCTTATCTTTAAGCTCCAAAAGAGTTTTTAGGGCAAGCAGTTTTATAGATTCATCTTTTGATTTTAATGAAATAAATAAGTCTTTTATAGTTTCTTTCTTTTCTTTTTTTGAAAATTTATTTATCCAGTCTTTCGTTTTTTTATCAAAATGTACTTCATTTTGTTTTAAACTTGTAAAAATAGATTTTGGGTATAAATATCTAATAACTAAAGAAAAAATAATAAAAAATACAGATAGTATAAAACCAAAATGTTTATTATCGGATTTCAAGAACATTAAAATAATAGAACTAAAAAGCATACCTATTGGTTCAAAAAAAGAATCATTTATAATCCTAAGAGGATTTTTTAATTTGGCAGGGGATGCTTTTATCAAAAGATTAAAATTATTATCTTCTAAAGTATATAAAATACCTTCTACCGCAATGACAGCGAAAATAGCTAGCATTAATGAATCAATCATCATCCAGTTAGAATATAAACTCATAAAATAAATAGGTGGAAGAAGTATTAAATTTCCAAGACCAATTCTTCTTACAATATTCCTATAAAAAAACAGACCAATAATAATATTACCAATTGAAATATATGCTTTACATTTTCCTAAAAACGCAGTTAGTAATATTTTATCATTTATCAAATCATTGCTAAAAACTTTCTCTAAAGAGGAAACATAGTTACATTGGGTTGTTGTTAAAAGAAATCTTACTATTAAACTAGTAGCTACTAGCGCTATAGAAAATTTGGAATTTATAAATTCTTTAAAAATACTTTGCATGTTTTTTTTGCCACTTGCAAATATTCCCTCTACCCCATCATCTTCCATGGCAGGTACTGTTTTAGATATTTTTTTAGCTTTTAAAATAGAATAAATCATAGTAATAACAACTAAGATGTATAAAGGAGCGTAACCAATATATTTAAGTAAATAATAAATTAAAAATCCAGAGATTATAAAACCTAAAAAATAAGCTGAGTTATATAAAGCATAGACTCTCTTAGCATCTTGTAGATCATGATATTGATCAATAAATATCCAAAAACATGCAGTTAAAGCCGAGCTAAAAGAATAAGAAAAGATCTGCAGGAAAAACCAGAACATTCTTGGAGGATCAGTAAGTAAAATAATAGATATTAGTGAATATACAATGGCCGCTATCCACATTGTAGTAATCATTATTTTATAAGGTGAAGTAAATCTTAAAAAATACATATATAAGCATGATACTATTATCATGGCAAAAGAAGTTATCATATAGGTGTTTGGAAGCATGGCAGCTCCGATTTTTTGAGTAAATTGACCAAGTGCTAGCGTTTCTGCTATGCAAGAGCCAATAGCCCAAATTATTCCAAGTTTCACAAAACTCATAATGTTTTTAGATTCACCTGGAAAAACACCGAATATTTTTCTAAAAAAAACTTTCACAATAAAATATTTTCTTTGATTAATTTATAGGCTACTATTTTATATTGAATTCTATTTTTTTTCTTTTAATTAAATAAAAAAAAATGAAAAAACATGAAAAAACATGAAAAATTAAATATTAAAATTTTTATCATATTATAAATCAAATAGATTTGTTATATTATATTTTTTAAAAGTAAAAAAAAAATTATAATGGAAATAGAAAAATTAGTAATAATAGGTTCAGGACCAGCTGCTTATACAGCAGCTATTTACGCTGCAAGGGCAAACTTAAATCCTATAATGTTTGAAGGATTTATGTCAGGACCAATAGGTGGGCAATTAATGACAACTACAGATGTTGAAAATTTCCCAGGTTTCCCAAATGGTATCATAGGCCCAAAACTTATGGAAAACATGAAAAATCAAGCAATGAAATTTCAAACAAGATGTTTAATTGAAGATGTTAAAAGTGTAAATTTTGATCAAAAGCCATATCTAATCCAAGGAACTAAAACAAAAGTTTTGACTCATAGTGTAATTATTGCAACTGGAGCTAATGCTAAAAGATTAAAAATTAAAGGTGCTAATGATAATGAATTTTGGCAAAAAGGAGTGACAGCTTGTGCTATATGTGATGGAGCAGCTCCTATTTTTAGAGATAAGCAACTATTTGTAATAGGTGGTGGGGATAGCGCAGTTGAAGAAGCTGTTTTTTTAACAAAATATGCATCCAAAGTTTTTATAGTTCATAGAAGAGATGAATTTAGAGCATCTAAAATAATGGCGAAAAGAGCGATTGATCATCCAAAAATTGAAATTTTATACAATAGCGAGATAATTGAAATATTAGGCGATAATATTGTTAAACAAGTATTAATAATAAATAACAAATCGAATAAAAAAAAATCGTTTGAAGCTGGTGGTGTGTTTTTTGCTATAGGGCATACTCCAAATATTTCTTTTTTAAATAATCAATTAGAATTAGAAGATAATAATTATATCAAAGTAAAAAAAGGAACGACTCAGACTTTAAAAGAGGGGGTGTTTGCAGCAGGCGATGTGCAAGATCACATATATAGGCAAGCCATAACAGCTGCTGGAACTGGTTGCATGGCTGCTTTAGAAGCTGAGAGATATCTAACAAATTTAGGTATTTAGTAATGAAGAGAATAATCTTTTTGCTAACTTTAACATCGGCCGCTCTTTTTTCACTAGAAAAGGCTCCTTGGTTCAATGAAGTATATGAATTTCATTTAACAAGTAAATACACCTATTTTTTATACGATAAAGTAAATGGAGCAATCGAACAATTAAATACAACTCAAAATAATCATCTTTTGTATTTTGATTTATCTTTTTCTCCTTCTATGCAGTGGAGTATAGATTCTGATTTGGAATTTATTGAAACGCCAAGACAATCTTTTGGATTTAGATCGGTAGCTTTTCAACCGAGGTATTTATTAAGAGATGATATAATAGGAGATCCATTTTCTATAGCTATTGGTGCAAATTTTAGAGTAATATCCAATGATAGTTTAAAAGATGTATCAACTCTATATCATTCTCACGTAGACTTTGAGTTTAATTTAGCTATAGGTAAAGAATTTGCGCATCTTGAATATTGGAGATTTAGAGTGTGGGGAAATGGAGTTGTTGGTTTTGCAAATAATAGCTCTCCATGGCTTAGAGCTAAAGTAGCTATTGAAGGTAATTCAAATGAAAAAAGAAAATGGGCTTTATTTACAGAGATAATGCATGGTTATGGGAAAGAAAATACTATTGATATTGAAAACTTTAATGGGTACGCCAAAATAAGACAAAAATCTATAGATTTAGGATTTAATATAGGTCATAAATTATCAGTACTTGGAACTTTAAGATTCGAATATAAAAGAAGACTTTTAGCAAAATTATGTCCTGAAAAAGTAAATTTCTTCTCTGTTGAATATCTTCTTCCATTTTCTTTTTAAATTTTTGCTTTTTTAAAAAAAAAGCATTCTGTAAAATAGTCAAAAAAAAATTAAAATAAATGGGCATTTTAATAATTGCAAATTCATCTAATGTATTTAAACCTATTAATCCCAAAGATGAAGAAAATGATTCTTATGCGCAATTAGATAAAATTTTACAAGTTGTTAAAAATTTACAAACTACGCATTTTAAAGCAAATATAGTTTTAGAAAATTTATATTTGAGGGTTTTTCCTTTAAAATTTTCAATTGGATATTCAAGGGATGAAAAATTAACGATTGATAATGTTGATATAAAGTTTGAACATATTTTATTCGAATTATATGAATTTTCAAAAATAGAAAGTGATGCATAGTTTTATTTTTCACATATTGCAAATGCAATAGCACTATCTTTACTATGCGAAATACTTAAATGAATACTTGGATTATTAAAACTATTTTTTATTTTATCGGATAAAAAAACTTCAGGTTTTCCTTCGCTATTATTAATTACTTCTATATCTAAAAAAGATAAATTTTTTCCAAAACCAATGCCAAGGGCTTTTGCAATGGCTTCTTTAGCTGCAAATCTAGCAGCTAAATGAGGAATATAATCTTTATATTTTTTAGAATATTCTATTTCATTTTGAGTAAATATCTTATCAAGAAAAGCATTTCCTTTTCTCGATAAGATATCTTCAAATCTCTTGATTTCTAAAATGTCGCAACCGATACCATTAATATTCATTTTCATCTTCATATTCTGTGTATTCTTCTCCATCTATTGCATTACAAAATATCATTCTACCAGATGATGTGTGTTTAACAGACAAAACTTGTACTTCTATAATTTCACCGATGAAATCTCCACCACCATTTACTACAACCATTGTACCATCTTCTAAATAACCGACACCTTGCCTAGGTTCTTTTCCATATCTTTGGATTTTTATTGTAATATGCTCGCCTGCTTGCATTAATGGTTTTAATGCATTAGATAAAGTATGCAAATTAATTATTCTAATCTCTTCTATAGCAGAAGTTTCAACTTTTGATAAATCAGATGTTAAAACATTTGCATCTAAAAGTCTTGCCAGTCTAATTATTTTTGAACCAAGATCTTTGATTTCAGGAAAGTCAGTATCGTTAAATCGAAGGCTTAAAGAAGGTAGTTCTTCTAATTTTTTTAAAGTATCTAAACATTTTTTAGCTTTTGCTTTTGTGGTTTCGTCACCCATTTCAGCTTGTGCATAAAGTTCTTTAATAATGAATCTTGGAATAACAAGATGATGATCTAATATTGAAGATGCCGCTAAGTCAATTATTCTAGCATCAGTAAATACAGATCCATCTACTACTATATCTTTTTTCTTTTGTGATATTTGTGAAAATTTAACAAAAGGTATTGAAATATATAATTCATCGGATGCTTTAAGAGTCATTATGGTTCCTAAATACAAACCAAATAAAAATAAAATTATTTTTATAATTTCAATGCCTTGGGGTGAAATTATAAATGACGCTTGTGATATGTCTAAAATAGTTTTTAAAATTAATACTAAAGCTTGCCCCATTAAGTACCCAATAAAAAGGCCTACTACTGCAATATTAAAAGATCTTAAATTAAATTTTCGAAATAATATATCAAATCCATATAATATAAATGCAAACACAGCTCCAATTACAACGCCTATGAAAGCATTGATTTTCACATCTCCAATAGTGATTCCAATCATATATGTGGTTATAAAAAATACACTTAAAATAAAAAATAAAACTCTGGTAAACATTAAGGGTAAATTCATGAACTTATTCTCCTAAATATAATATTTTTTTTATAAAATTAATAAATATTTTAAATTGTAGAAATAATATTATTTTTTGTCGATATAAGATGCTTTTTATTTATGATATTTACTATTTTTATTAATTTGAATAGCTCTATATAACTGCTCTATTAAAATAAGTCTGGTGATTTGATGTGTGAAGGTAAGTTTACTTAAAGAGAGTAAAAAAGAGGCGTTTTCTCTTATTTTTTTAGTTAGTCCAATGTCTGATCCTATTACAAAAGAGATATTACTTTTATTATTTTGAAAAAAAGAAAATATTTTTTTTGAAAATTCTAAACTTGTTAAATTTAGTGAATGTTCGTCTAAACAAATGTAAAATTTAGTTTTTTCAAGCTCTTTTTCCAAAGAGATTAAATCTTTTTTTATTACATAATTAAATTCAATATCAGATGAAAGTCTTTTTTCATATTCATTTATTGCTTGAGAAAGCCAGCTTTCTTTTGTTTTTCCTACCAGATAAATTGTAATTTTTAACATAATTTTATATTATATTATTTTTGGTGTTTTTATGTTTAATTATATTTATTGGGATCCTAAAAAAGAAATTTTTACTATACCTATTATAAACTATCCAATCGTTTGGTATAGTCTATTTTTTTTAATAGGTTTTATAATAGGGTATTACATCTTTGTTTTTATTTTAAAAAAATATTTTTTAAATTTTCCGATACTATTTGAAAAAGATATTATTTCTAATGAAAGGTTACTAAAAGATCTAAAAAATCCTCAAAATTACAAACAAAAAAATATATCTGATAAAATAAAAGTAACTAAAAAAAATATTTTAACTTCTTTAAATAAGTTTATAAATGGAGATATAAAAAATAGAATTTCTATAGAAAAGGCTTTTACAAAAAGCATTTTATCTATGAAAAAAAAAGCTATTTTAATAACTGATAAATTAACAATATTTGTAGTTATTGCAACAATATTAGGAGCAAGACTTGGACATATTTTATTTTATGAAAATCCAAGTTATTATTTGAATAATCCATCAATCATTTTTGATATTAGACATGGTTTAAGTGGACTTTCATCTCATGGAGCTGCAATTGCTATTTTAATTGCTTTATATTTATTTAAAATAGCTATAAAAAATTATAAGCCAAAAATTTCTTATCTGCACTTACTGGATTTTATAGCAGTTCCTACAGCTCTTTGTGGTTTTTTTATAAGAATTGGAAATTTCTTCAACCAAGAGATTTTAGGAACACCTACAAATAAATTTTGGGGAGTAATATTTGCTCATCCAGCAGATTTGGGGCCGATAATTCCAAGGCATCCAGTGCAGTTATATGAAGCTTTTTTCTATCTTTTAACATTTCTTATATTGGTTTTTTTAAGTTATAAAAAATATTTTTTATTAAGAGACGGGAAATTAATTTCTGTTTTTTTAATTTTTGTTTTTGGATTTAGATTTTTTATAGAATTTTTTAAAGTTAAACAATCAGATATTATTTCAGATGCAAGTTTTTTATTGATGGGACAGTATTTGTCTATTCCATTTATTGTAATAGGTATTTTATTTTTTATTTGGGATTATTTATTTAAAAGAACTTCTTGAAATAACTATATATTTATATTAGAATAAACTTAATTATTCATTTATCAAAAGGAGAATAATATGAACAGTATGCATATTGCAGGACATTTAGGTGCAGATCCTGAAATTAGATTTATATCTAGTGGACAAAAAGTAACTACTTTAAGAGTTGCTACCAAAACTAGAAAATCTGGTAATGATGATACTATTTGGTATAGAGTAACTGTTTGGGGAGAACAATTTGATAAAATGATGCAATTTTTCAAAAAAGGAAGTGCGATAATTGTTTTAGGGGAATTAAATAAACCAGAGATTTATACAGATAAAAGTGGTAATCCTCAAATTTCACTTAATGTAACAGGATATCATTTGATGTTTCCTCCATTTGGTAAAAATGATAAAACATCTGAAAATACAACTCAAAACACACAAAATCAAACAAATAATAACCAAGAGCATGCAGGTATTGCTCAAGGATCTAAAAGTTTAGACAATAATCAATCATCTAATTTTGATAATGAAATTCCATTTTAAGGATGTTTTATGAAAATAACTATTCAAACAAATAAAAACTTAAGAAAAAAAGCAGATTTTTTAATTTTGTCTTTTTCTTATACATCTAAAAAAACTAAGCCTTTATTTAAAGGAGATTCTTTTAAATCTATTATCAAAGAACCTATAAACACAAAAGATTTTTTAGGGAAAGCTAAGGATATTTCTTTAGTTTATTCATCTAAAAACAAAGAAAAAAGAGTTTTGCTTTTAGGGCTTGGGTCAGAAAAAGAGTTAAATGAATATAATTTATGTGAAGCTTATGCATCTGCCATTTCTTTTTTAAAAAATAAAAAAGCAAGCAGCGTAAATATTATTATTCCTAATATTGATATGGAAAAAGATGTTTTAGTTAAAGGAGTTGTAGAAGCTATATATTTAGCAAATTACAATTTTGATAAGTATAAGTTTGTAACTAAAAAAAATCTTTTTTCTATTAAGGAAGTTTGTTTAATTGGACTTGAAAAAAGGGATAATCACCTAGTAAAGAAAGCATCAATAATATCTCAAGGTGTTAATTTAACAAGGGATTTAGTTAATACTAATGCTGATGATGAAACTCCACAAACATTAGCTAAATTAGCTAAGGATTTTGAGAAAATATCAAATAAAGTAAAAGTTGAAGTATTTGATAAAAAAAGAATTGAAAAAGAGAATATGAATCTTTTACTTGCCGTGAATAAAGGCTCTAATAAAGATCCTGTATTTATTATTGTAAAATATAAAGGCGATCCATCATCTAAAGATTCAAGTGTTATAATTGGTAAAGGTATTACATATGATACAGGAGGCCTTAGCTTAAAGCCTTCAACTTCTATGGATACTATGAAATCTGATATGTCAGGTGGAGCGAGCATATTAGGATCAATTTATGCTATTATAAAACTTAATCTAAAAGTAAATGTAACAGCAATTGTACCAGCTACAGAAAATGCTATAGGCCCAAAAAGTTATAAACCGGGTGATGTATATGTGTCTGCTTGCAATAGAAGTGTTGAAGTAAAAAATACAGATGCTGAAGGTAGATTAATTTTAGCTGAAGCTCTCTCTTATGCATCCCACAAAATTAAACCAAATAGAGTAATTGATTTAGCTTCTTTAACTGGCGCATGTGTTGTAGCTCTAGGAGAAGAAATATCAGCTTTATTTTCAAATGATAGAACATTAGCAAAGCAATTAATTAAGGCTTCTAATAAAACAGGGGATCATCTTTGGAGATTGCCACTGTTTCCTGAATATAAAAAATTATTGAAATCAGAAATAGCAGATATTTCAAATGTAGGGGGACGTGGAGCTGGAACAATAACAGCGGCTCTTTTTCTTCAAGAATTTGTTGATAAAGTATCTTGGGCTCATATTGATATAGCAGGCCCTGCTTTTAAATCGACTCTATCTGCTTTGCATCCAACTTATGCAACAGGAGCAGGCGTTAGACTCCTTGTTAATTTTTTTGAAAATTTAAAATAAAAGTATGAAAAAAAACTATCTTACCTTTTTTATTAATAAAGATAAAAAAGGTGAGATGCTTCAAACTTTTTTAAGAAAAAATTTAAAAGAATCTTTAACTTTAAAAACAACAAAACAAATATTAGAAAAGGGTTTTGTATATGTTAATGATAAAATTGAAAGATATGGCTCTTATAAACTAAAAGCAAATGATAAAATTAAAGTTTTTAAAAACTATCAAGACTTATTAATCAAAAAAACCTTAAAAAAAATTAATATATTATTTGAAGATGAATATTTTTTAGTAATTGATAAACCCATAAATTTTATTTGTACTGATAAAAACATTCATAATTTTTTTAAAAAAAAATATACGTTAATTCATAGACTGGATAAAGATACAACAGGATGTTTGCTAATTGCTAAAAATAAAAAAGTAAAAGAAAAATTTATCGATCTTTTTAAAAATCATAAAATAGATAAGGACTACATAGCAATAGTAGATAAGATTTTAAAAAGAGATGAATTGAAAATAGAGAAAAAAATAGATCTTTTAAAAAAAATAAATAATCAAAGTAAATATAAAGTTTCAAATAGTGGTAAATATGCCTTAACAATAGTTAAAGTTCTAAAAAGATATACAGATAGAACTTTAGTGTTATTAAAGCCAATTACAGGTAGAACTCATCAGATAAGAGTTCATTTAAATTATATAAAGCATCCAATTTTAGCAGATACTTTATATGCTAAAAGTTTTTTTTCAAAAAGAATAGCTAATAGATTAATGCTGCATTCTTATAAAATATCTTTTTTGCATCCTTATACACATAAAAAAATTTTGGTTTCATCAAAACCTTTAAAGGACATAATTGAAATATGTCCACATGCAAAAGATCTTTAATTACAATTTGATTTATTTTAAAATTTATAGAAAAAGGAAAGATTTTGAAAGTTTTAATAGTAAAGGCTTCATCACTTGGCGATATTATTCAAACCTTAGTTGCTGTTGATTATTTAAAAAATAGAAAGGATGTTTTAGGAATTGATTGGGCTATTGATGAATCTTATAGAGATTTAATAAATTCTTTAGAAATTATAGATAATGCTCATATCTTTAATTTTAAAAAACTTAAAAGAATATATAAATTAAAAAACATAATAGATTTTTTTAAATTTATAAAAAAATTAAGAAAAAATAAATATGATGTAGTATTTGATCTTCAAGGTAATATTAAATCAGCTTTGGTTACTTTTTTATCTAAAGCAAAAGATAAGGTAGGTTTTTCCAAAAAACATGCTAGAGAAAAGTTGAATGTATTATCTACAAATATTCATTTTGATGTTAAAAAAGATATAAATATTAGATTGCAATATTTATCTATTGTCAAAAGGTATTTTAAAGATATTTCAGCTATTAAACTTTCTAAGTCAATAAACCTAAAGTTAAACGAAATAGAAAAAAACAAAGTAGATAGTATTTCAAATAATAAAAAACTCAATTCTGATTTGAAAATAATGATTTGTCCGGGATCAAGATGGGAAAATAAGATGTTGTCTTTAAATACTTTAAAACATTTTTTAAACCTTCTAAATGAAAACTTAAATGTGTCTTTTTTATTTGTTTGGGGAAGTGAGATAGAAAAACAGATATCTTCTAATTTAAATAAAATATTTATAAATAATTCTATAATAATAGATAAAATTAATATTCCAATTTGGCATGGATTAATGAATAAAATGGATCTTGTAGTTGCTATGGATTCAGCATCACTTCATTTAAGTTCGATTGCAGATGTTAAAAGCTATGGAATCTTTGGTCCAACTCTTGCAAATGTTTTAAAACCAATTGGATCGGATCATTTAGCCTATCAAGGAATTTGTCCATATAACTATAAATTTCAACAATTTTGTCCAATTCTTAGATCTTGTAATACAGGAGCTTGCATCAAACAAATTAAATATAGAGATTTATATAATAATTTGATTAATTTTTTAAAAAAGTAAATTATCTCAAAAATAGCTTGAATCATAATTATAATTATAATAATTAATAAATAAAGAAAGAGAGTAAAAAGCTCTATTGCTTTATTTTGTTTTAAAACAAGAGATTTTAGGGAGAAAAAAATGAAAAAATTATTACTTTTAATAATTCTTGGTGTATTTACTTTAGGATTAAGTTCTTGCGAATACCAAAAGGATGGTCAAAAAAATGATCATAAAAGATTTAATCATAAAAAACAGTGTTACAAAAATCATTACAAAGCTAAAAGACATCAAAGAAGATATTAATTTATAAGAGCGCTAATTTTTAGCGCTCTAATTTTTTAATGTTTTTATCACTTCTAACATCAAACTATGAGTGAGACCTCTATAAAAAGTTTGATTCATCAATATGTTATAAGCACTTTGAGTATATTCTGAAGCTATTTTATTTACATATTTTGTGATAGATTTTTTTGTTACATATGATACGGACCTATTAAGAGCAATTTCGGATGCAACAAAACTAGCTCCCATTCCTACTCCTAATGCTACTTTAGGAGCTAATATGGGCAAGTATGAAGCAATATAGCTACTGCTTAACCAAACGCTAAAGATATTTGTAGTAGCTCTGATAACATTACTTAAAGAACTAAAATCATTTAGTTTAATTTGTCTTTTAATTTTATGGTTATTTTCAATGTTTAGCATTAAGTTAATAAGTTTTTCTAGATGATTTTCTAATTTATCAGACAGATCTTTGTTTTTTTGATGATATGCATCTATAGTTCTAGGTATGAAATTAAGTTGATTTTTTAAAACTCTAAGTAGTACATCATACGATATTGATAAATTATTTTTTTTGTTATTTGTTAAATTTTTATGATTTACAATTTTATTTTTTATTGAATTTTCAAATTGTTCTTTTGCTTCTGCAATTTGTAGAGGTGTTTTTGAATTTAATATTATTTTAATTAAATTTTCTAAATCTTTTTTATCTTTTATATTGCTTATATCATTTATTTTTTTTTCAATTTCATTTTTACATTCAATTAATTTTTTTTGGGTTTTTCTATGAGTAGGATATGTTAATGCATTTAATTGAGCTTCAATTAAATTATTTAAAAGGGATTTATTATCTTTTATTAAAATAATCGAATTTAAAATTTTTACAGTTTTTTCATGTTCTAAAATTTCTTCTATATGCTCTTTTAAATAATACAAGGATTGTAAAATTTTATTAATGTTTTCATTAACATTAATTTTTTTAAATTGTTCTATGAAAGAGATTATTATTTCTTTTTGTTTTAAAAAGTTATGTTTTTGGATGTCGTCAATCGATAATTTTATTTGTTTAAGATTTTTTTCTATTTCGAAGAGGGCTTCTATCTTTAATAAATAATTTTGAATTTTTTGAAGGATTTTTGAAATACTGCTTTCAATAGAAACTAGTGGGCCATAATGTTTATCAAGTTCTTTTTGCAAAGGCCCATTTCCTTTGGGTTTAATATTATCTAATTTTTCTATAAAGGACTGCATGTTTTTAAGCATTAAATTTAACTCTTTTTTTGAGTCTTTAAGTCTTTGATCATTTAATTCTAATTTTATAGAGTTATTTAATATTTTTGCTTGATTAGATAAAGCTGTAGCTGGCATTTCTTTATCTTGATTTACTTGATATCTAATTTTTCTATAAAAAAATTCTAAGCTTTCTTTTTGTCCTTTAGCTAAATACCCAAAGAAAATATTTACCTCGTCATCTACAGCTTGTTCTACAAATTTTTTAATTAAAAGTTCTTTATAGTCTAAGAACCTCTTTTTTAAATTTATTTGATGTCTTTTCAGTTTTCTATCTTCTATAGAATCAGCTTTAGGTGGAAGATCATAAATCTTTGTTAAGAGTCCCATTAATTTTGCTAAATATTTTTCATTATTTTCAGGTTGACAAAGCAAGTTATAAGATTTTGCTAAACCTTCTTTTAAAGCTTCTTCAATGCTTTTATCTACTTTTTTTTCAAAGAATGAACGCTCTTTTATATTATTAAGCTCTTCTTGTGTTTTATATTTTTCTCTTCTAAGAGTAATAAATAAGCTGTTTGTTAACTTTTTGAAGATCCCTTTTAATTGATCACCTACAATATCAGGTCTATCTAAATCACTGTCTAAACGCTCTTTTATTGGTTTTTCTAAATCAAGGAGGATATCTTTCATTAAATCAGAGAGAGTTTGATGCATAGCCTCTTCAAAAGCTGCTGAATCTATTGCATCTATACTGTTATTTACCATTGGAGGAATTAGGTTGTCTAAAAGGTATTTTCTTAAAATTAACTTAATAAATTTATTTAATTTTCTATCAAGAAATTCAACGATAAAGTTACATTTTTTTGAACTTTTATTGTTTTTTAAAAAAGGTCTTCTAAAAAATTTAACATCAATAAATTGTTCTATAATATTTTTTGAAAAAAGTTTTTGCAATTCAATCTCTGATTTACCTTCTAAATATTTTTCCTGATCAAATAATTGTTTAATACAAGTATCTCTATCTCCTGGAAGAGAGGATTTATCATCTCTAAATTGATTGATTTTTTTATTATATAAAGCAATATATATATTCATGCTTTCTAAAAGCTTTTTTCCAGCGTCAGGTAGTTTTTGACCATTTTTTAAAGTTTCTCTTAAATATTGTAAAATGTCATTTGTAAAAGAATCTAACCACCCCTGTAAATTTACTACAAAACTTAAGAGAAAATAGTATTTTATAATGTTAAGATATGAAAGTTTGGGGAAATGTTTTTTTATAGATGATGATACTGTTTTTATATTAATTTTATTTGTACTTTCAATATCGTTTATAACTTTTCTAACTTTTGAAAAATCAGCAGATTTTTTTTCTACAAAATAATATATTCCATGCACTAAGGAACAGAGATAAGTTTTTTTTGTAAATGCAGATGTATTTAAATTAGTTAAATTTACTTTTTCATAAAGCGTTTTAGGTTCTTCTTGAAAAGGCCTTAAATTATCTTCTATTTCTGATAAAATAACTCTATGTTGTTCAGAGATAGATTGTATAGCAAATGGAAGTTTGAATGTTTTAGTAAAAAATGCAGACACTTGTTTAATTGCTTTTCTTGCAATAGAAGAGGTTTTCTCTTCTTCAAATGAAATATCTAATGTGTCAGTTTTAAATCTATCAATTTGTATAGGATTTACTCTGTTCATTTTCTTATCCTTTTAAAAATATCAGAAATATATAACATAAATATATTTTTTTAAATATTATAAAAAAAAATATAAGTAAGTAATTTTAACTAGGATTAATAAATAAAAAATTGTTATATAAAAATTAAAAGGAAAAAGGACTAATCAATGACATATTTTAAAAGTTTGATAATTAACTTTTTAACAGTTTTTTTTGTAAATCATGTAGTCCCAGGGGTAGAGATAGATTACTATTCCAAACTTCCTGAAATTGGGGGAGAGTTAATATTTTCTTTTTCTATTGGATTTATTTTATCTTTAATATATCCAATAATTATTCTTTTTAAAATAAAACCGACTCACTTCAAAGTTGGATTAGCATCATTTTTAATATCTTTTATTGCCTATTCAATTGTAAATTTACTTCCAGTTGGAATTAAAGTAACCTCCGCATCTGCTTATATTTGGACATCTTTAATTGTTTGGTTTATGGGATATTTTACAAATCATATAGAACTGAGACGCTATGTTAAAGAAAAAGAAAGAAAACAAAAAGAAGAAGAAAAACATAATGAAGAAAACAAAGAAGGAGAATAAATGACATATCTAAGATCTTTTTTTTTAAATATTTTAATTGTATTTTTTGTTTTAAGGATCATGCCGGGAATTCAAATTGAATTTTTTGAAAATGTTCCAAATATTGGTATTGATATATTTTTTTCATTAATTTTAGGATTTTTAAACTCTATAATAGCACCTTTTCTAATAGCACTTGAGACTAAAATTACAAATTTTAAAATAGCTGTTTTATCTACCGTAATTACTTTTTTATCTTTTTTAATTATTGCTATTTTTAAAATTGGAATAGATATAAATTTTCTAGGATTTATTTTATCAGTTATATTTGTAAGTTTAATGAGTTTTTTTGCAAATTATTTAGAATTAAAACATTTATTAAAATAAAGCAGCTCTTAAAAGAGCTGCTTATATTTGATTATTCTTGTTCAGCCATAGCTATTCTAGCTCTTGCTTGATATAATCCAACGAATAAAGCTGCAGCTACAGCAATAATTGCAATAACCGTAGTTTTTGAGCAAAATGGGAGTTTAGACTTTGTTTTTACGCTGGTTGGTGTAACTTCAATTTCTTTTTTTTCACTAGGTTTTTCTTCAATGCCAGCCACCCCAGCGCCTGTGTCTCCAGAAGCTTCTTCTGGCTCTTCTGGTACTACAGCTAATGAAGGTTGAGCTCTAGCTGCACCTGCCCCATCGTCTTGTTCATCGTCTGATCCGCTTCCTATAGGAGCTACTCTACTTGCTAAGTTGAAAATGCTCTCATTTGATCCGCTTCTTTCCATCCCTTTTTGTTTAAGTGTTGCTTTTTTTGCAAAATAGTCATGTAAATAAAGTTCAACTAGTTCAATGGCCTCTCCTCCAACCCTCCAAGCTTTAGTGGTTGTTTTAATTTGTCCTTTATAGTTTGAAAAGCGATTTTCATTATATCCATCTATGTATGTTTTAGTACTTAAAGGTTTACCTCTTGGCGTTGTTAATTCAGTGCAAGCATCTGTTAAAATATTATATTTATCACTTGGATCAACTCTTATATAAGAGCTAAAGGATTTCCTTTTTAATGAAAAAAGGCTTCCTGAAGCAGTTCTTCTAAATCGCAAAGCTTCTGCGCTTGCTGCTGCTTTTTTGTCTTTAGGGGCAAGCTCTTTTTGCTCATCATCATTAATTACATCAACTATATAGACAATATATTCTTTTGTTTCACCATCATCATTAGTAACTCTCCAACGAGATACATGATAGTCTATTTTTTTTTCGTTTTCATATACAGCTTTACAAGCTGAGGCTTCTGCGTATTTTATTTCCATTTTTTTTCTCCTTAATTTGAACTTTTAAAAAGTAATTCATTTATTTTGTTCTTAACTATATTTTTCAACCATTCAAAATAACTCTCGCATTTTACTTTAGGACAGACACATTCAAAAGACTTAGTTAAATTTGTAGTAGAATCTGGTAGAGATACCTCTACTTGATTAATTGAATGAGTTAAAAATGTTTTTATTAACAATCCAACAGTGATCCCAGCAAATATAAGCATAAAAATATTTTGTGCTTTTTGAGCAGTGATTTTATATTTATGTTTTTGATCTATATTTTTATCTTTTAATTCAATTCTTAATAGCTCATTAGCTTTAATAAGTGGGGTCAAATGAGGGTGAGTATAAACAGGGATTCTCCATTTATTATCATCAGTTTTTTTTAGGGCTGACTTTATGGAGTCATCACTCGATGGAATGATTTGAAAGTTTTGTTCTTTATTGAAAATGACAAAATACTTTTGATTTTTTGATTTTAGTAAAAAAGCTTTATAATTTTCTAAATCATGCCTTTGAAGAAATAATGTTCCGCCATATAATTCCATTTTTTTTCCTTTTAATAATTAAAAAAGTTTAAAAATTTCAATTTAATTTTTAAAACCAGACTCCTTGGTTTTGTTGTCTTTTTTGTAAAATTAATAAAGAAGAATAATACGTTGCCAAGTATACACCCATAGCAAGTATTGCTATTTTAAAATGGGTTTTATTATCTTGGAAAAATTTTACAACTCTGTTGGGTTTAAGTTTTTTAGCTATTCTTAAAAGATCAAGTTTAGCTTTTTTTTCATCATCTTTAATTTTATTGAAAATTTTCAAAGCAAGCTGTTCAATATCAGCTACATCTTTTTTTAATTCATCGGGGATAACAGTAAAATTATTTGGAATAGTACATACAACTTGCAACTGTCCTTTTCTTGATCCATATTGGTGTAAGGAAAGATTGTCTTCTTTATTTGAGCCATACTTAATTAACTGATAAGAAATATCACCATCTTTTATTTTTATTAAAATATTAGAGCCATTATTTAATCTAATTGGATGAATTGTAGCGCTTGGCTCTGCTCCTAATTTACATTCTTTTATATCTTGATGCTCTTCAATTTTCAATCCAGCCAAACTAGGCTCTTTTTGAAGTATATGTTGGGCAATTTTATCAATATTTGAAGATTGTTCTGATGGTAAATCTGTTACTTTAGTGAATGTATTTTGAATGGAAAATTGTAATTGTCCAGGTGCTGGATATCCAACCCATATGTGATCCTTTAAGCTACCATCATAAACTTGATATTTATTATTGTTAAATAAAACCGTTTTAATTTGATCTTCATCTTTAATTTCAATAGCCCTAACTGTTTGATCTGTTGTTGTTCTTGTGATTTTCAAGAATTCTTGATTTGATTGTATAGTCATTTTTTTCTCCTATACTTAACTTATTTTTTAAAAAGGTAGATAGCGTATAACATATAAAAAAATTTAGTTAAAATAATTTTTCATTTTTTTTAAAAAAAATTAAAAAAATAACTCTTTAAGGAATAAAAGGTTAATAAACTTGCATCTTAATTGTTTCTTAATAACAAAAAATATATAAAAAATAATTTAATAAATTAACTGACCATATATAATTACAATTAACTAATTAAGTTGAATTATAAATATATATATAATAATAATTAGTTATAGGTAAGTGATAGTTAATTTATATTAAAATAGGTGTGTTTTGGATATAAAAACAAATAAAATTATAGATTTAAGCATAGTGGATGCAATCGCTAACTTAAACGCTATTTCTGAAATGGATATCGATCTAAAAGATGATATTGGTTTTATAAAAGACAATAAAATTGTGATTAACAATAAAGAGATCTCTTATAAAAATATAGATCATGTGATTTTAGAAGATCCAAGTGACTTAATTGATAATATAAAGCTTAGTTACACAGTTGTTTATAACTATTTTTTAAAGTTATATGAAAAGGAATTCATTGCATATGAAGACTATAGATGTAAAAAAGGAATCGAATCAATAATGTTAATGGCAGCTAGCGCTGCTAGTAACATTGATAAATATCTGGAATTAGCTACGCAAAACGAAAACCTTGAAAAAATATCAAACTCAAAAGAGTATTTAGATTTACAAAGATTTTATTTAGAGAAACTTAAGGATAAATTTCCAGAAGAAATAGAAGGGGATCAAGCTTGGGAAAAAGAGTGGATAGAGTCTGAAAAATCTTTTTTAATGGATTTTAATAAAAGCTCTTTAAATAACTTTGAAGCTATAAAAAAAGATCTAAGATATGAACTTTTTTATATGTTAGATGAAGATGAGAATTTGTTTTTTGATTCTCAGTTAATTAATAATATTAAGATATTTACATCTTTTGATGAAATGTCAAAAGAAAGTATTTCAGAAGATCCATTAATTGATATTAGAAATTTAAATGATAAAGATCTCCACAATAGTGCAAAGCAAATCTTAGAAGGCTCAAAAAATATTATAAATAAGTACTTTGCTATGAAAGGATCTAAAAATATTGATAATCCATTAAATGCGGTAATCAATAAAATGATTTACGCTCTTTTTTTAGCTTCAAATCCAATAAATTTAGCTACAAACATGCATTATAAAAGCTCGCATGAATACTTTTTGGATTTCCAAAATTTTTTAAGGAAAATATTATCAGGTGATGAATACTTAAAATTAATAACTTATGTAGAAGAAATTAAAAATAAAGATCAGATAACAATACTTAATTTAATTTCAATAGTTTGTAAAAATTATTTTTTAAGAAAAAGCTCGGTTAAACAAGAGATTTTAGCTTTGATTCATAAAGTTGGAAAATCAAAAAATATAAAAAAATCAAATAATTTATCATTTTTTGCAAAAATAATTCAAAATAATGAAGATATTATAAAAACATTAGAAAAATATCCAAATGGCCCAATGCTAAAAATCTTAGATGTTTTAATGGAAGAAAAAACTCTTGGATTTGACCCATCCTTTTTTGAAAATTGTTTTTCTAATATTTATAAAATTAAAACAAATTTCGGCAATTTAGATATTTTAAAAGCACCATCTCCTACAAATCAAATAATAATAACAGAAGCAGAAATAGTAGATGAATTTAAATGTTTTATCAGAACTTTTAGTAAAGAAGAGAAATATCTAATAATCAATCAACAAGACAAAAACTCTGCATATGATTCACAAAGAGTAAAAGCACTTGAAAATCTGCAAAAAAAAGCAGAGTTTAGAGAGCATATGGTTATTTTTAATTTCAATAAAGATTCTAATTTTTATCATCAAAGTGCTAAATATCTTACAATTAATAATGCAAAAGATTTTAAAGGGGTTTTTATACAAAAATTAATAGAACAAAATATCTTTTTACAAAGCAACAAAACAATAATTGATTCTATTAAAAATATTTTAGAATTTATACATACAATATTTTTTCATAAAAAAGAAAATTTAAATAGAAGAGATAGATTGGATTTTATAGAAATTGCATATAATTTTATTACTTTAAAATTAATTGAAATTACAAAGCCTCAATACTTTAGTTTTATGTGCAAGGATTCTGTGGATAAATCTCCTATTTCTAATGCATGTTTTTATGGTCTTTTGAAAATTATTAAAAACATCACACTTGATAAAGAAGATGAAGAGTTTATAAAATATTTAGCAATGTCAAATGCTCTTTTAATAAGAGAAAGAGCTGTAAATAATTTAGTATTGATAAGATCTTTTAGTGCATTAAATGTTATAGATTTAGAGATGCTTATAAAACATGACAAGATAAAAAAAGAACTTTCTTCTTTATATGATCCAAGCTTTTTAAAATCTATAGAGATTAATCATTTTTAGAATCTTCATAAAACTGTTGATTACAAAGATTTAAATTATCTTCTAAAGATTTGATCTCTCTTAATAAAATAGCAAAGTCTTTTTTAAAAGAATTACTATTTAATATTTTATGTTTTTCTTTTGGATTAGTTGCTTTATCTATTAACTGACCAAGTCTTGAAAGTCCCATATTAATTTCATCAAGTTCTGTTTCAAAATACTCTTTAAACTGTTTTGGAGTAGATAGTGATTGCATAATATTTGCTCTTTTAGTTCTAAGTCTTTGCCAACCTTTATCGTATTGAAAAAGAACTCCATAGTGGTTTATATCATTAAGCATTGTATTTGTTTTAGAAACTAAAGCATTTATTTTTAGATACATATCTTCGCTATTGATAAATTTGCCAATAGTTGTGTTTGTATTTGTTAAATTGCTAAATAAAGTATTTAAATTTGTAAAAATATCTTTTCCCTCATTTTTTAAATAAGTAGAAGATTCTTGAATGTTAGTCACAAATTGATCTAACTTTGCTATAGTGTTATTTTTTTGAAATTCCTTTATAGAATCATTTAATAAATCCATATTTTCAGAAAAATTATTTAAAGACTTATTTAAAGAAAAAACTACATTTTGAGAATCTAAATTATTGGTAATATTACTCAATGATAAAACTAGTTTACTTAAGTTATTTTGATTGTTTTCAAACCAGTAGTTTATATTGTTAATACCTTTTTCTAACTTTTCAGCAACGTAGCTAAGTTGTATAGCTGTATTTTCAAAGTAATCAACTGATTGAGCGTAAATTATATCATCAGTTATTAAAACAGGCTTTTCTTTAGATTTAGGAGCTTTGGGGATAATAGCAATAGATTTTTCTCCCATAAGCCCTGTTGTTTGAATGGTTACTAAATCAGTATCATAAACATCCACAGATGAATCTACTTTTAATTTAAGTTCATAAAAGTAATATCTACTCAAACTATCTTTTATATCACTTCTTGCATCTTCTACTTCAATTATTTCACATACTTCTCCAATCGGTTTTCCAGCAAAAGTAACTCTAGTTCCAATATTTATACCAGCAACATTTGAAAATCTAACGTTAAGCGTTTTTTTTCCATCACCAATAGAGGGTTGTAAAAATAAAATTATAACAATAGTTATACTAATAGCCATTAATGTAAAAATTCCGATTAAAACATTTTTTAATTTATCTGACATATTATTTTCTACCTCTTGGAAATGTGTTTAATAACTCTTTTATAAAATTAATATCTGGATCATTTATTTTTATGAAATTTGTAGGAGTGTCTATATATATTATTTTCCCATCTCTATGAAGAGCTATTCTATCTGCTATTGAAAAAGCAGAATAGATATCATGAGTTACTATTATACTTGTTCCATTTAATTCATTTTGTGTTTTTATTATGAGATCATTTATTTGTTTTGCTGTTATTGGATCAAGTCCTGTGGTTGGCTCGTCGTATAATAAAATTTTAGGTCTGTAGGCTATTAGCCTTGCCAGTCCCACTCTTTTTTTCATCCCACCAGACAAGGAAGATGGGTTTTTTTTATTTATCCCATCAAGTCCAACCATCGACAAAGCTTCATTAACTCTTTTTTTAATTTCATCTCTATTTAATTTTCTATTAAGAGTTGGGTCATCATTATGCATTAAATAAAAAGAAACATTTGATTCAATATCCATAGAATCAAATAAAGCAGATCCTTGAAATAACATGCCCATATTCTTTATTTCTTGATATATTTGAATTTGATCTAATTTAGTAATATCTACTCCATTAATTTCAATAGATCCCAAATCTGGCTTTTCCAGTCCCATGATATGTTTTAACAAAACACTTTTACCGCTTCCCGATCTGCCTAAAATAACTAAAATTTCAGAATTAAATACCTCTAAATCAACTCCTTTTAGGATATGTGAATTTGAAAAGCTTTTATGTAAATTTTTAATTTTTATCATATATACCAATCAAATTTAATTTTTAAATGAAGAGAATTTAAAGCGATAGTTAATAAAAAATCTGATATTAAAATTGATACATAGCTAATAACAACACTTGCTGTTGTAGCTTTTCCAACTCCTTCAGCTCCACCTTTTGTTTTCATGCCTTTATAGCAAGAGATCGTAGTTAACAAAAGTCCAAAAGTAAAAGATTTAACAAATCCTGTTAATAAATCAAAATAAGTTATGTGAAAAGGCATAGGATTAAAATAAGATGCAGCGCTTAAATGGAAAAAAAATGTAGAGAGAAGATATCCTCCTGCTATTCCCATCATAATACTAAAAATAGTAAGCAGTGGAACCATAATAATACCAGCTAGTAATCTAGGTGCTATTAAATAGCTATTCGGATTTACGGCCATAGATTTTATTGCATCTATTTGTTCTGTTACTTTCATAGTCCCAAGTTCTGCGCAGATAGAAGCACCCACTCTTCCTGTAACCATAAAAGCTGTTAAAACAGGTCCTAACTCTGTAATCATAGATTTGGCTACCATAACACCAGTAATGCCAGCTAGTCCTTTAGAACTTAATTGATAAATGGATTGAGCTGCTAAAACTACCCCTGTAGACATACCTGTAATTGCAACTACTCCAAGTGACATAACTCCAATACTAAATAACTGCTCTCTTATTAATGCCCATTCTGGGAACTTTCTAAAGCTGTCTTTAAAGCTATCTAAGATCATTGTAACATAATCACCAATAGATAAAAAAAACTGCAAAAATGTATTAAAAAGCACTTGAATCATACAAAAAAATCTCTTCTTCCTCTAAATAGGGTATATAAAGAAATTTAATTTTCTTTAAAAGAAAATAAATTAAATTTTTATTTCATAAAATTATAGATAGAGAATTCTTGCGTCAATTGTTAAAAATAATAAAATGATTTTTTTATAAATATCATCTGCTGGAAGTAACTCTTCTAAACAACCAATAACAATTAGAGACTTTATAATAAAACTCCTTTGAAAAAAGAAAGTTTTATCAAATATAATTTTGATTGTCTCTTAGTCTACAACAGATGTGGTAAGAAAAGGTAGTGTGCAATGATTAATTACACAAGCATATAATACAAATAAAAAACATGTTCCAATAAACTTCTTGTTGAGAGAGCAATCCAGTTAACAACGAAATAATTAATAATGAGGAGTTTCTTTAAAATATTATTATTTAATTATATGTTATTTAACGAACTAATTGATCTTGTAAATGCATCAAAAATTCTTTGAATCATAGAATCATCATTTGACAGTTCATTTCTTTGCATTTGTTGAGTTGCTTCAAATTCATTTGCTTTAGCTCTATGTGTTGTTTCATCACCATCTTTTTTTGTTGTCCAAATTCCAGAGGCACTTGAAGATATGCCAGGAATTGCTTTTAAAGCTGACTCCCAATTTTTTAAATCATTATTATTTGCTATAGCTGCAGCTGCAACAGATGTTATAATAGATATGCTAGCTGATAGTGCGTGTGGCCAAGCTTTAGAAGATTGTACTTTTGCTGTTTTTGCATGTTCTTCTCTTGCTTTTAAAACTTGTTCCCATAAAGCTTTTCTTTTTTCTGCAGCGTTATTCACTGAACTTGCTGCGTCACTTGCTATTCTTGCAAGTTTTAATCCTAGATATTCCTTAGCC
>JAAKFI010000030.1 GCA_011065125.1 Candidatus Anoxychlamydiales bacterium
GTTTCTAAGATATATGGCTGATTATTTTTTAAGTTACTTGTTATTTTTTCAGGACTGATAATTTTTAGGGCATCTTTCGTTGGAATATGGAAATTATTTAATTTATCTTCATGATTATTAAGAATATAAAAAACACTAGCTGCTTTAGTGATACTCGCTGGATATGTTGGAATTTTAGATTTTTTTTCATATAAAACTTTATTATTTTTAGCATTAATTAAAATTGCATATTTAGCGTTAACTTCAATTTCTTTTAAATTTGAGAAAGATAAATTAATAAAAAAAATAAAAATAACTAGAGATGTTTTGAAATTCACTTTATTTAATCTCCTTCCAAATATTAATAGATTAAAATATTATAATATTAACTATATAAAAATTATCTTAAAAATCATTAAACTTCAATAAGATATCTTAATATATTATTTAATTTAAAAGTATTACTTGACGCTAGTTGTAATAAAAGTCTAAAATCAATTTAGGGGAAGAACTATTTGGAGATTTAAAAAATGTTGAATCCAGCTGAAATTGAAACGCTGTATACTCAATATATAGCAAATTTAGGCGAAGTAGCACATGATGGGGTTATAAATGTAGATTTAAACCTTCTTTATGATTTAAAGCTATTGGATAGTGCAAATCAAATAAAAGATGATCCAGAAGATCTTACTCAATATTTCCATGTAATAGAAAACAATGAAAAAGTTACTCTTTTTAATGAACAATTTGTTGTTTGGATAGTACCAAAAACTGAACAAGAAATACCTGTTACTTATGTTTTAATTGCTTTAAATGCTGAAGATAAAAATTCACTTGAAATCGTGTTTACTACATCTGGTGTATACAATACACCTAAATACGTCCTTAAAGTACTACAGTACTATCTACTTGATATGTTAGAGACAGAAGCTACTCTAACTGCAATAGAAAAAAATCAATAAATATTGTTAATTTCTCCTTCTTTTTTTACTTTTGAAGCAAATTAATTAAATCTGTTTTAATATAAACATTTAATGGTTACTTATTAGATATTAATTTTATTTATTAATAATTTTTTGATCTTTTTTTTCTAAGGGTAAAGATATTATGTAAATCCTTTCTATCATAAGTTACTTCATCAACCAAACTTAACATTAAATGAATGCCCAGGCCCCCTACTTTTTTATTTTTAATAGATCTACTAATTTTTTTTCTTTTATGTTTAAGAGGATTAAAGGCTTTTGCTGTATCTTTAAAAGTAATATCTACAAAGTCATTTAATTCAATTGAAATTGAAATTCTTTTAATAGATGTTTTATATCCATGTTTAATGATATTAACGATAGCCTCTTCACATGCTAGTTCTACTTTTTCTAAGTCTTTTTGAGCAAAGTATTTAGAAATTCTTTCTCTTATCCATATAAGCATAGGATATAAATTTTCTAATTTTGCAAAAAAAGATTTTTTTTCCATATAAAGTAACTTTTGATATTACTTTTATATTTACCATTGTGAAGAAATTGCATCTACAATTTTTTGAGCAAGTTGAATATATATTGGTTTTAGAGATGCATCTTTAGCATTTTCAAAAGACTCTAATTGTCCTAATGAAAAAGCCAAGACTGTTTCTCTATTACCATTTGAATCTACGAAAGATAAATCATTTAAATTATCTTGGTCTACATAATCAAAAGCTTCATCTGCTGAAATTTTATATGGGCCTAAAATCGTTTCATTTGTCTTATTATCCATAAGTTCTATATTTACAGTGATTGTTTGTCTGCTCTCTGTTTGCCTTATATTTTTTTTTCTTTGATCTTTTTTATCTCTATCATACTTATATCCTATTTGATCAACTTTATTATCAATAATTGCTATTTTAAGTTTTGAATCAGCATTTGAATATCTATACGTTAAAGATGGGGTGTTTGAAATTTGTCTTATAACTTCTTGAGTAAAAAGACCTGAAAAATCTCCTTTAACATAAGGAACACTTACAGTTGAAATTTTAGAATCTTCATTCCTGCCTAAATGATAAGAACAACTATTTAGAAAAAAAAGTAGTGTAAAAAAATAAAAGATTTTTTTTTTATTTCTCATTTTTTTCTATTTTATCTAATTTTGTTTGAGCTTTTATTGCAAAAGTAGAATTTGGAAACTGATTTACTATTTTTGCATAATACATTTTAGATGCAGTTAGTTTTTTAGTTTTTAAATAAAAATCTGCTATTTCTAAAAAACCTTTAGCAAATTTTTCTTCCATATTAAAAATATTTTTTTTGGTTTCTTTTAATTTTTCAGATTCTGGAAAAGCCTCTTCAAATTTAGATAAATTTAGATAAGCCGCCTCTAAAACATCTAAGTTTTGATGTTTAACAGTAGTTTGTTTTAAATATACTTTTGAAATTTCAACATAACTTTGAATTGCAAGTTCATTTTTAGTAAATTTATTGATTAAGGTTTTAAAAGTATCAATGCTTTCTTTGTAATCTTCAAAAGTGATTTGTAAAAGAGCTTTTTCAAATAAAGATTTACATGCAAGTTCATGATTTGGAAGTGTATTTATTATCTCTTCGAATATAGCTAAAGCGTCTTCACTAGCATTAATTACTTTAGGACCAGAGCTTGAAGAAAAAGCATGTTTTTTTGCACCATTTTTAAATTTTTGTGCAATTTCAAATTTATACATTAGCCCTTCTTCAAAAAATCTAGGAGAATTTTCATTTTTTAAATATCTAGAAAAATATCTATTAGCAAGTTCAAAGTCTTTTAAATTAAAGTATGCCACTCCTAAATAAAAAGAAACTTCTTTTGTAAGTGGACTATTAGGATAGTGTTTAACTAAAACTTTTGAATAGTTAATAACATTCATCCAATTTTCATTATTAAAAGCTTCGCTTGCATAAGTATAATATGTTTGCGCTGACATTTCATTTGATTGATCTTGAGCAAATGCAAAAGATGAAAAAACTGTAAAAAGCAATAAATATTTTTTTATTTTCATGGTACTATCCCTTTAATGGATAACAATTTAAAAAAAAATCACGATTTTGTCAAGAAACGTCTAAGGCAATCACACCTTCAATATTTCGGATTAAATCTAACATTTGATCATTTATACTAACCTTATAAGAAGGATCTACTTCATAAGCCTTTAATTGTTTATCCTTTGAGCTAAATACAACTTCAATTGCAGCATTTCCAGGGCTTGTTTTAAAAAGTTTTTTTAACTTTAAAATACTTGAAAGTTTTACTGTATCTGCGTCAACTTTTATTTTTAATGTATTCATAATTTTTTTAATTTCTTTTTTTTTGTTATTATTATTAAAACCATTTTTTCTTTTCTTATCAAAAAATTTTATATTATTTTTTATTTTATCATACATTAAATCACATTCTTTAATCATTTTATTGTCTGCTTTCGTTAAATCATCTAACCATTTGCAATTTATTCTAAGTGTGGACGATGATTTATCTATGCTAATTACTGAATAGATTAATTTATTTTCTTCTAAAAGAAGATATTTTTGTGAAAATAATTCAGGCCAAATAGGAACTTCTAATTTATTCATTCCATCTGAAATGGTAAGTATTGCAAATTTCCTTTGATTTTTTGATATTCTAAATTTTACATCATCAATTATAAAAGCTATTCTTACAACCGATTTATCTGGCATAGATTCTATTTCTTTTAATGGAACGCATGATAACTGCTTTAGAAGATTAGTATATTTATCCATGGGATGATTAGTTAAATAAAATCCTAAAAGTTCTTTTTCTTTTTGAAGCACTTCAAGTTCATCTCTAACATTATTTATAGTAGGTGGATTTGTAAAATTAGATTTATCTTTATCTAACATATTTAAGAAATTCATAACTCCTTTTGCATTTTCTTTTTGCTCTTTACTAGCGCTATCATACATTGGTTCAATGCTAACTTTCATTTGATCTCTTGTCCAAGATGCGAAATCAAAACCTCCTGCATCTATTAAAAGTTCTATTGTTTTTTTTCCTATTTTTGATAAATTTACTTTTTTTATAAAATCATAGAAATCTTTAAATGCCCCTTTTTTCTTTCTTGTTTTTACTATTTCTTCAACAACATTTGAGCCTATTCCTTTAATAGCACTCATAGCAAATCTAATACCTTTTTTCGTTGCTAAAAATTCATCTTCCGCTTCATTAACATCTGGTGGAAGGATTGGTATATTTAAAGATTTCGATTCACTTATAAACTTTGCTACTTTAGAAATATCATATCTATCGCATGTAAGCAAAGCTGCCATCCACTGAGATGTATAGTTTGCTTTCATATAGGCTGTAACGTAAGAAATAAATGCATAAGCTGTAGCATGAGATTTATTAAATCCATATGATGCAAATTTTTCAATTTTATCAAAAATTGTAATTGCAATATTTTTAGATATATTATTATTTACACATCCTTTTACAAATTTTTCCCTTTGTCTTTGCATTTCATTGTGATCTTTTTTACCCATCGCTCTTCTTAAAACATCGCCTTCTCCAAGTGAATATCCAGCAATTTTAGATGCTATTTGCATAACTTGCTCTTGATATACCATAACGCCATAAGTTTCTTTTAAGATATCTTTCATTAACGGATGAGCAATCTCTATTTTTTCTCTCCCATGTTTTCTTGCTATAAAGGATGGAATCATATCCATCGGACCGGGTCTATATAAGGCACCAACAGCTATAATTTCTTCAAAACGATCTAATCTTAAATCTTTTGCCAAAGCTTGCATTCCTGAAGACTCTAGCTGAAATACACCAAGTGTTTTTCCTTTGTTTAAAAGATTAAATGTATTTTTATCATTTAATGGTAACTTCTCTAAATCGATTTTTAAATTTTCAGATTTTTCAATAGCATCAATACATTTTTGAATAGAGGTTAGTGTTTTTAATCCTAAAAAGTCTATTTTTAGAAGGCCTATTGATTCTACTGGCTTCATGGAATATTGAGTTACTACCATTTGAGCATCTTTAGCTACGCAAATAGGAATGTTTTCTGTAAGAGAATTTTCAGAAATTATAATTCCAGCTGCATGAGTTGATGTATTTCTAATTGATCCTTCTACAGTTTTAGCAATATCTAAAACCTGTTTTACCTCTTCATCCAAACTATAAAATTTATTAAGTTCTGGATCTATTTTTAAAGCATTTTCAATCGTTATATTTAAATCATCAGGAACTAGTTTACAAATTTCGTTTACTTTAGCAATTGGCACAGATAAAACTCTTCCAACGTCTTTTATAGCCATTTTGGCTTTCATAGTACCAAATGTAATAATTTGAGCTACCTTATCACTTCCATATTTTTGTACTGTATAATCAATCACTTCAGATCTTCTATCCATGCAAATATCTACGTCAATATCGGGATAAGACATTCTTTCAGGATTGATAAACCTTTCAAAAAAGAGATTAAATCTAAGAGGTTCTATATCTGTAATTCCTATTAAATATGAAATAATAGAACCAGCAGCTGAGCCTCTACCAGGACCTACTGGTATTTTTCTTTTTTTAGCCCAAGCTATAAAATCATATACAATTAAAAAGTAATCACAAATTTCTTTAGAAACTAATAAATCAAATTCAAGGTTAAGTCTTTTTTTAACAATATCTATTGGATCTTCGTTTGGATAGATTTCTTTTATTTTTTCTAAAGCTTCTAAAGTGTATCTTTTTTCTATAGCATCTTTGCAAAGAGAATATAAATAATCTTCCGCAGCTTTTTTTCTGTCCATTCCATCTTTGAAATCAGGAGGTATAAAAATAGGATAATGCTTTTTCTTAAAATCAAAATGAAAATCACATTTATCAGCTATTTCTAAAGTTGAATCAATAGCCTCTTTAGAAAAGATTTTTTCCATATCATCATGATTTTTAAAATAATATTCATGAGAAGCAAAAAGTTTTCTTTTAGGGTTTAAAGTTTTAGCCCTTCTATTTCCTTTTAAGTCTCTTTCCCAAAGCTCTACAGCTTCACCAGATGCAATATTTAATAATATTTCATGCCCTCTCCAATCTTCTTTTTTTGCATAGTGAACATCATTTGTTGCAACACTTTTTATTTGATATTTACTTTTTAAATTTTCAATAGTTTCATTTATTTTTTTTTCTCTTTTTATTAACTCTTCGTATTTTTGCATTACAAAACTTTCATTTGTAATACCATCTTTTAAAAGATTGCTATTACTCATTTCATGATTTTGAAGCTCTAAATAATAATCATCTTTATATACTTCTTTAAACCAATTGATTTCATTTTCAATATCTTCTTTTGAGCTATTTATTATCTGATAATTTAATGAACTATGAACAGGACCTGATAGACATATCAGCCCTTCACTATGTTGTTTTAAAAGTTCTTTATCTATTCTTGGATAATAATAAAAACCTTCTAAAAAACCTTTTGAAGAAAGAATACATAAATTTTTGTAACCAATTTCATTTTTTACAAGTAAAACTATTGGATAAGCTAAAGGTTTGCCTATTTTTTTTTTCTTTTCAAACCTAGAAGAAGAGGCTACCCAAAGTTCACATCCAAGAATTGGTTTAATATTTTGATCAACGCATGTTTTATAAAATTCAACAGCGCCATGCATATTATAGCTATCTGTTAACGCAATCGCACTCATATTATTTTCATAAGCTAAATTTACTAATTTTTTTATAGAAATAGTAGAATCTAAAATCGAATATCCACTGTGGTTATGTAAAGATATATATGACATTTTTTATTATTATTTTGCTACTTACCAATTTAATTATAAAAATAAATTTTATCTTTGGCAAGATTAAAAAAATCTATTTTTTTCTGTAGTCAGGATGAGTTTTAACTCTCCAAAGAGGAAGTAAAATAAAAAAAGCCATAATAGCACAAACAATTAGAACTTTAAAAAAACCTTCCCATCCACTTTTTTTTATAAATGCTCCAAGAGGACCACCAGCAACTGCAGCGCCAATATATGCAAACCATCCAATAAATCCAGTAGCAGTACCTGCCGCTTTTTTATGAGAAAGTTCGGCTGCTGCAACACCTATTAACATTTGAGGGCCAAAAATAAAAAAACCAATTAAAAATATTAAAACAGCATCAAATATTATAGAACCACCTGGAAATTTCCACATTATATAAATAACAATCAAAACAAAAAAAGTAAATAAAGCATTGATAGGCCCTCTTTTTCCTTTAAACAACCAATCAGATCCCCATCCCGCTGCTAAAGATCCTAAAAAGCCACCGATTTCAAACCAAAAAATACAAGTCCCTGCAGCAAATACAGAATATCCTTTTGATTCTACTAAAAATAATTGAGTCCAATCATTTATGGATTGTCTGATTATATATATAAAAAAATATGATCCAGCAAGAGCCCATATATATTTATTTTTTAAAACATATTTAAATAATATTTCTTTAGTAGATAATTGATATCTTTCTTTTTCATGATTTTCTTGAGGATAATCATTTCTAAATTTTTCAACGACTGGAAGCCCAAGTGATCTTGGAGTATCTCTTAGTCTATTTATTAAAAAAAGACCACCTACTATACATATTAACCCTGGCCCATACATCGCAAATCTCCATCCAAAACTTTGTGCTAAATAAGCAGCCATAAGAGGAATGATAGCACCTCCAACATTGTGCGAAGTATTCCACATACTCCACCAAGACCCTCTTTCTTTTTGAGAATACCAATGCGTTAAAAGCTTAGCACAAGGAGGCCATCCCCAACCTTGAAACCACCCATTCAACCCCCAAAATAAAGCAAATAAAATAAATGTAGATGAAAGTCCAAAAAAAAGATTAAAGATACCCGTTAAAATAAGACCTATCCCCATAAAATATCTAGGATTAGATCTATCTGATAAAATACCACTAAAAAATTTGCTAGCTCCGTAAGATAATGATAATATACTTCCTAAAATGCCAAGTTCTGCTTTATCAAATCCAAGATCATTAATAAGAGCTGGCATTGCAAAAGTAAAACTTTTTCTAGATAAATAGAACATAGCATAACCCATATACATGCTATAAAAAGTTCTAAGGCGCCAATAATTAAAGCTCTTTTTTACAACCTTTGCATCTTCTATCTCTTTAATATGAATAGCTGGCTTAAAAATATTTATCATTTTATCTCTTATTATTAAATATTATTTTTAAAGGGTAATAAGATTTTTGTGATCTGTCAATTCAAAAATTTTTTAAAAAATAATCTTTTTAATTTTCATCAGAAATCTGCTAATATGAAAAAAAAGTAAAAATATTTTTATTTATGGTAAATTATCCAGGTCCTATAGATCCCTTTGAAAGAAAAAAAGTAAGTGGGGTAGAAGAAAAACAATCAAAAGAAGAGAGTAAAAAATTAAAACCCAAAGCTGTTTCAAAAAAAATATTTTTATATTTATCTTTTTTAAGCATGGTATCTAAGTTATTAAATTACTTTACTTTAAACAATAATAAATCAAAGTATTTAGAAAAAACTACTTTTTTAAAAGATCTAACTGCTTTGAAAAAGATATTGGAAAATTTATCAAAAAAAGATCTGTCCCAAGATGGTGAATTTTTAAATTATTTTGCATATATTTGGATAAAATTTCTTAAAGACTTTGAAAATTTAGATATAGAAAATAATGAAATAAAAAATAAAATTAAAACCTTTATAACATCTTTAGAAACATATCCATTAAATCAGGAATATAATTTGGGATATTATTTATCAAATCTAGCTGGTTATAAATGGGTTCCTTTTCCTTACATGGAGATTTTAAAAAAAATTCATTTTGAACATCTTAAAAATCCCAAAAATAGTTTTTTGAATAAACGCATAAAGGAACTAAATGAATTAATATAAATTTTTAAATAGAGTAATCACAAATAACCCTTCTTATTATGGAAATATTTCTGCAAAAGGAGGAATAGAATCTGGAGATGGTGGATTTGTTGAGATTTCCGGAAAAAATCTAATTTTTGATGATTCAGTAAATGCTAAATCTTTTAATGGCAAAAATGGGAAACTTTTATTAGATCCATACAATATTACAATTTTAGACCTTGGTGCAGGAACAGCAACAAATATTGGGTCAATTATTAGAATACAAGAATATATTCAATCTCAAACATCTCTATTTAATAAAATATTTATTATTAGGCAATAATAAAAAAAATCTTTTATTTTAGATTCATTTATACTTTTGCTTTTTTTTGAAAAGCACTTTATAATAAGCATTTATATAAATTAAGGTATTTTATGTTTCAAATCCCTAAAGGACTTTTTGATATTATTCCATATCCAGAAAATGAAATGTGGAAAGTATCTTATATTTGGCAATATATAGAAGAAGTACTAAAGAAAATCACCCTAGATTATAATTATTTAGAAATTAGAACTCCTATTTTTGAAAAGACCCCTCTTTTTTTAAGAGGTGTAGGAGAATCTTCTGACATAGCTTCTAAGGAACTCTATACTTTTAATGACAAAGCAAATAGATCTATGTCGCTCAGACCTGAAGGGACAGCTCCTGTAATGAGAGCATTTATTGAAAACAAAATGGCCTATGATAGAAAAATTCATAAGTTATTCTATATTGGACCAATGTTTAGATATGATAGACCTCAAAAAGGCAGATATCGTCAACATCATCAATTTGGAATAGAATGCATAGGATCTAATGATCATAAATATGACGCTGAAGTAATTGATATGTTACTTGAATTATTTAATAGATTAAAAATTAAAAATTTAAAGTTATTAATTAATTCTATAGGTGATCTTGAGTCAAGAGATAACTATAAAAAAGCTTTGATTGATTTTTTAAAACCAAACTTTGAATCTTTATCAAAAGATTCTAAAGAAAGACTTTCTACCAATCCTCTTAGGATTTTAGATAGTAAAGATCCAAAAGATAAAGAAATAATTAAAAAAGCACCAATTATTTTAGATTACTTAACAAAAGAATCAAAAAGTAGATTTGAAAATTTATTATCCACTTTAGATATTTTAAAAATTAAATATGAAGTTGATCCCAAATTGGTAAGAGGATTAGATTATTATGATGATACAGTTTTTGAAATTATAAGAGAAGATTTAGGAGCCCAAAACTCCCTTGGTGGTGGTGGTAGATATAATAAACTTTTAAAAAGTTTAGAAGGAGAAGATCTTCCTGGAATTGGGTTTGCATGTGGAATAGAAAGACTTATACAAACTATGTTAGATCAAGAAATTGATATAGAAAATAAAAATGTTATATTTTTACACATAATTCCACTATGTGAAAAAGGCATAGACTTTTCTTTTCTTTTAGCAAAAGAATTGAGGCATCATAAAATTTCTGTAGAATGTGAAAAAGAAGTTAGAAAAATTCAAAAATCTTTATCTTTAGCAAATAAATTAAAAGCTAAGTACGCTCTTATCATTGGAGATAATGAAATGAATGAAAAAAAAGCTCTTTTAAAAAACTTACAAACAAGAGAGCAGAAAGAAATTCCATTTGATAAATTAAAACTACACTTAAGAGATTTATACTATAAAATTAAAGGCAAATAATATGTTTAAAAGAGACCATACATGCACAGAACTTACAATTGAAGATGTTAATAAAGAGGTAAACCTTTGTGGATGGGTAAATAAAAGACGAGATCATGGATCTATGATTTTTATAGATTTAAGAGATAGATATGGTCTTTGCCAATTAGTTTTTGATCCAGATATTTCATCAGATGCACAAGAAATAGCAAAGCAACTTAGAAATGAATGGGTAATATATGCAAAAGGTATTGTTTCAAAAAGAAATCCTGGTATGGAAAATAAAAAAATGGAAACAGGAGAAATAGAAATTAAAGTTAATTTTATTTCAATTTTATCCAAATCAAAGCCAACTCCTTTTCCTATTTTTGATGATCAGACAACAACAAGTGAAGAACTTAGATTAAAATATAGATATTTAGATTTAAGAAGAAAAGAGATAATGGAAAAAATTGAAATGAGAAGCAAATCTATGCTTACAATTAGAAATTTTTTAAATGAGCATAATTTTTTAGAAGTGAATACTCCAATACTTTGTAAATCAACTCCTGAAGGAGCCAGAGATTATTTAGTTCCTTCTAGAATTTATCCAGGTAATTATTATGCACTTCCTCAATCCCCTCAAATATTTAAACAACTATTAATGATTGGTGGAACAGATAGATATTTCCAATTAGCACAATGTTTTAGAGATGAAGATTTAAGAGCAGATAGACAACCTGAATTTACTCAAATAGATATAGAAATGAGTTTTGCAAAAAAAGAAGATATTTTTAATCTTTGTGAAAATATGTTAAAAGATCTTTTCAAAAAATGTTTAGATGTAGACATTCAAACTCCTTTTAAAAAATTATCTTATGATGAAGCAATGGATAAATATGGAAGCGATAAACCAGATTTAAGATATAATATGGAATTTTTAGATTTAAAAGATTTAATAAAAAACTCAACTTTTTCTGTTTTTTTAGACGCTATAAAAAATAATAATTCGATCAAGGGTTTTATAATAGAAAACGGCCAAGATTTATCAAGAAAAAAATTAGATAAATATGAAGAATTTGCAAAAAATTTTAATCTAAAAGGCTTGTCAAATATTAGACTTACAAATGAGAGTATAAAATCAAATATTTCAAAGTTTTTTACTCAAAAACAACTAGAAGATTTAACAAAAAGTCTCAAAATGAAAGAGAATGATGTTTTGTTGATTGCCTGCGATAAAAAAGAAATTGTAAATCAAGCTTTAGATCATTTAAGAAGAAAAGTTGCAAAAGATAGAAATTTGATAAAAGAAAAGGACTATAAATTTTTATGGATTGTTGATTTTCCACTATTTGAAAAAGATGAAAATGAAAACAGATTAAAATCTTGTCACCATCCATTTACATCCCCTCACTTTGATGAAATGGACAAATTAGATACAGACCCTATAAATGTTAAAGCCGAAGCTTATGATCTTGTTTTAAATGGTTATGAAATAGCTGGAGGATCACAGCGTATTCATGATAGTAAAGTGCAAAATAAAATATTTGAACTATTAAACTTATCTAAAGAAGACATTAGTAAAAAATTTGGTTTTTTTATTGACGCCTTATCTTATGGAACTCCTCCTCATTTAGGAATAGCATTTGGATTTGATAGATTAAATATGATACTTTCAAATACTGATAATATTAGAGATGTAATCGCTTTCCCTAAAACTTTAAAAGCATTAGATTTAATGATGCAATCCCCTTCTTTAGTAAGCGATGATCAATTAAAAGAATTATCAATATCTTCAATAGAAAATAAAGAAATTACTTGGGAGTAATATGAAAAAATTTATTTTTATTTTTTTAATTTCATTTTCACTTTATGCAAATGAAGATGATATAGATATAAAAAAATTATCTGAAGCAATAGGTCATATAATAGGAAAAAGTTTAGATGATATTGGAATTAAACTAGATTTAAAAAAGGTAGTAAAAGGCATAAAAAAAGCAAAGCAAAATAAAGAATTTTCTATTAGTGAAGATGAGTGTTTAAAAGCATTAGTAAAATTGCAAAAAAAAGAAGAAAAAGTAATTGCACAGAAAAATTTAAATGAAGCTAACGAATTTTTATCAAAAAACAAAACTAATGAAGAGATTATTTTATTAGAAGATGGAAAAATTCAATATCAAGTTTTAAATAAAGGAAATGGAAATATTGTAAAAAGCTATAACAAACCAATAGTCAAATTAAATGGAAAATATTTAAATAATGCTCATTTTTTATCTACTGAAGAATTAGTAGATTTAAATGAAATTGATGAAGGTTTGAGAAAATCTATTATTGGCATGCAAGAAAATGAAAAAAGAAGGGTGTATATACATCCTGAACTTACTGATAATTCTAAATATAATAAACTTTTAATTTATGATATTGAAATCATAAAATCAGATATTAATTCAATTCTTCCAAAACATGAAGAAATTGCAGATCAAAGTGAAAAAATTTTAAGATGAAAATCATTCTTTTCAAACCAGAAATTCCACAAAATACTGGTAATATAATAAGAACATGCTGCGTTACTAATTCTAATCTTTCAATTGTAACCCCCTCTTCTTTTTCTTTTTCTCAAAGACAATTAAAAAGAGCTTCTTTAGATTATTTAAAATTTGAAATTGAAAAAATAGATGATTTAGAAAAATATTTGGAAAATAAAGATAATTTTTATTTTTTTTCTTCAAAAGCAAAACAATTATATACTGAAGTTGATTATAATAAAGATTCAATATTAATATTTGGAAATGAAACATCTGGTCTTCCTGATGTTTTCTTTAAAAAATATTCTGATAAGTTTGTAACAATTCCAATGAAAGAAAATGAGCGCTGTTTGAATTTATCAAACAGCGTTTCTATTGGGTTATATGAAGCCTTAAGACAAAATAATTTTTCTTTTTAATTATTTCATCCCATAAGATCTATCTCCAGCATCTCCAAGACCAAGAACAATATACCCAATATCGTTTAAAATTGGAGCTACATAATCTATTGAAGCTTTTAAAGTTTCTTCATTTCTTTGCATTGCAAAAAAACCAGCTTCTGCTTCCAAAAAAACATTGTGCATTCCATTAAATAATGGAAGACCTGCTCTTAGTATTGTAACAAGCACAATTTTTTCATCTATTATTTTATGAATTGCATTTTCATTCATTACAGTTAGCACTGATTGATTTTTTGTTTCTAAATCATTTGCAATATAAAATGCTAAATATTCGCCTACTTTTTCTAAAGTCTGCCTAAATTCTTTTTTATTAGTAGATGGATCTCTTAATTTATAAATTAAAGATTCTATTATTGGATTTGAAAATAAAGAAATATAAATGTATTTTTTTAAAATTAATTTTTATTTTTTTTAAAAGATGAAAAAAAAGTTGAAATTACAATTGCAACGCCTGCTGCACTAGTTATTGGAAAATAGAAAATTGTTGTATCTTTTTTTGCAATAAAATCGCCTGGCAATTTACCAATCCAAGCAAAAAGATAAGGGAGGTCTACTTTATAATGTAATAATAGTCCTCCTACTACTAAAAAAAAAATAAATGAAAGTAAAAACTTTAACATTTTATAAAGCTTTTTGTATAAATTCCTTTATAGCATCTAAATCTCTAAGACCCACTATTCTATCTACTTCCTTACCATCTTTAAATAAAATAAGAGTTGGTACAGAAGTTACTTGATAATCAGTTGCTACTTTAATTTCTTTATCAATGTCTACTTTTCCAACTTTTGCTTTATCTTTCATTTCAGTTGCTACTTCATCAATTATTGGTGCTAACATTCTGCAAGGGCCACACCATTGCGCAAAAAAATCTACTAAGGTAACGCCTTGTTTAACTTCATTTTCAAAGTTTTCTTCATTAAGTTCTAAAAGTGCCATTATTACCTCCCATGTAAATAATACATTAATATTCATTATGAAATCATTTGTATTTTATTTTCAATGAATTTAAGGAATAGGTCCTGTAAACCCACTTTCACACCATTTTTTTAAATTATTAAAGGAATTATCAATTCGATGTAAGATATATTCATTTTTTTTATTTCTTTCTAAATTTTCAAATTCTTCATATTTAATTGACTTTCCAAAAACACAAGATATTTTACCAAATAATTTAGGGAATTTTCTATTTCTACCCCAAACTTCAAAAGCTCCATGGATATATACAGGAATAATGTCTGTTTTAGTTAAATTTACTAAAAAAGCAACCCCATTTAATAATGGAGATATATTCCCCTCTTCAGACCTTCTTCCTTCAGGAAAAATAACTATTTTTTTTCCTCTTTTTAATATTCGATCAATTGTTTTAAAAGTTTGCAGATTTGATTCATTAAAACTAATGGGATGAGTATTTAAATTTCTAAGAATAGTTTTAAAAAATGGAACCTTGAATAAAGAAGATCTTGCTAAAAAATGGAGCTCTTCTTTAATAGCTGCTGTTAATATTGGAGGATCTAAGTATGAAACATGATTAGATGTTATAATAGCTGCTTTTTTGGTGAAATTTTCAAGTCCATATACTTTAAATCTATAAAATACTTTTAAAATAACTTTTGATAATACTTTAATAAATCTATATCCAAATTTCATTTTTTTAGATTTATTAATTATTTTTATAATTTTTTTAACAACTTGATCAATTGAAAGGTTTGATGTATCTACTAAATATGCATCTTTTGCTTTTTTTAAAGGTGAAATAGTTCTATTAGAGTCTTGATCATCTCTTTTTTTTATATCTTCTAAAATCTGGCTTTTATTTAAAGTTCCTATATCTTGCGGATGTTTTTCTATTAACTGTTTAAATCTTCTATCCGCTCTAATAGATGCTTTTGCAGTAAGATAAATTTTAACATCAGCGTTTGAAAAAACTACTGTTCCAATATCTCTACCTTCACAAACAACATCATTTTTTTCTGCATACTTTCTTTGTTTAGATAAAAGCTTTTCTCTTACATATTTTTTTGATGATACCTTTGATACATTTTCAGTTATATAATTTGATCTTATGATTTGTGTAACATCTTCTGCATTAACGAAATAATATTTTTTTTCATTTATTGTTTTTATCTCATATATAAAATCATTTTTTAGAAAATCGCTTACTTTTTGAGTATCCTCAAAATCTATTTTATTTTTTATTAATGCATAAGTTACAGATCTATATAAAGCTCCCGTATCAAAATAAGAAAACTTTAATTTCTCTGATAGTTTTTTTGCGATAGTCGATTTTCCAGTACCTGCTGGTCCATCTATAGTTATAATCATAAAATCATCCAATTAAAAATAAATACATTATAGGAATATTAAAAATTAAAGAGTCTATCATATCAAAAACTCCTCCAATTGCGGGCAGGGCATTACTATCTTTTATTTTAGCATCTCTTTTTAATAAAGACTCACTAAGATCACCAAATTGAGAAAATACAGCTAAAATTAGAGCTAAAAAAATAGATTGAAATAAAGAAATATCAAATACATCTTTTTCATGTAAAAAAGAAAGTAAAACGCTTGTAATTACAGCAATGATAATACCCGATATACTTCCAATAATTGTTTTTTTAGGACTTACTTTTTTATGCAGCTTTTTTCTGCCAAAAAGTCTCCCTCCAAAATAAGCTCCTATGTCTGTTACTTTAGTAACTAATAATATATATAAAACCCAATATCTTCCATCTTGAATTTCAAAATAATCCATAAATAAAATAGGCAGTATCATTCCAATTGGCACAGATATAAATATCAATGCAAAAATTGAATACGCAATTCTTGAAATAGATCCTTCAATTTTTTTAAATTCATTAAAAAATAAAAAAATAAAAAATATTAAAAAAACTAAGACCGGAAGAACATTTAAAGTTTGATACATAGATAAAATAAAAAAAGAAATAACTAAAAAAACAGAAGATGTTAAAAGTAGATTTTTAGATAAAATAATATCTTTTTTTTTAGAAATTTCAATAAATTCTAAAGTAGCAATAGAAGCAATTGCACAAATTACTATAACTACTAAAAATTTAACAAATAAATAAGAAGAAAAAGTTACTAATGAAGCAACTAATAATATTGCAAAAAAAGATATAAACAATCTTTTTTTTAAATCTTTGAAATCTTTCACTGAGGCTCCTTCAAGTTTGCACTTAAAATTTATTTTAATATTTATTTAATATAAAATAAATCAATAAATTAAGCGCCTCTTAATCTTTTATTTCTTTTTTGATAGCTTAAAATAGCTTTTTTTAAATGATCCTTAGTAAAATCTGGCCAATAATCTTTTGTAATATATATTTCACTATATGCACATTGCCAAAGCAAAAAATTTGATAATCTATTTACTCCAGAAGTTCTAATTAAAAGTTCTGGATCGCTAAATTTAGCTGTATCTAAATAAGAAGAAATTTTTTCTTCAGAAAGATCTTCTTTATTTATTTTTTTATCCTCATAATCTTTCAATATTTTCATAAAAGATCTTTTCATTTCATCTCTAGAACCATAATTTATAGCTAAAACTAAATCTAACTTTTTTCCCTTTGATGTTTTTTCTTCAACATCTTCAAATACAGTTTGTAGTTTTTTAGAAAATTTTGAAACATCTCCTATGGCATGTAATCTAACTCCATGTTTTTGCATGAATTTCGCTTGTTGTTTTAAATACATTTCAAACAATTTCATTAATTGATTAATTTCTTTTGTTGCTCGATTCCAGTTTTCAGTTGAAAATGCAAAAACAGTTAATATTTTAATATTTAAATTTAAAGCTTCTTTAACAATAGTTGTTAAAGTGCTAGCTCCTTTTTTATGGCCAAATGATGAAGGAAGCCCTTTTTCTTTTGCCCATCTT